>NZ_NHSG01000270.1:0-14799 GCF_020024005.1 Streptomyces purpurogeneiscleroticus | reverse complement strand
ACGGTGTAGACCGTCACGGCGGCGACCGCGGCGGCGAGCCGGTCGCCGTCCGGGGCTGCGGACGGCGGGGCGAACGCCGCCAGCACCGCGCCCAGCGCGCAGCCGCCGCCGGTCACCCGCGTCAGCAGCGGGTCCCCGTTGGCGACCCGTACCGTCCGCTCGCCGTCCGTGAGCAGGTCCACCGGTCCGGAGACCGCGACGACGGCGCCCGTCGCACGGGCCAGCGTGCCCGCGGCCCCGGCCGCCGACTCGACCTCGTCCGTTGCGTCGACCCCGCGCCCGCCGCCCCCGGTACCGGCCAGCGCGATGATCTCCGAGGCGTTGCCGCGCACGACGGCCGGGCCCTGCGCGACCAGCCGGTGCGCCAGCGCGGTCCGTACCCGCAGCGAGCCGATCGCCACCGGGTCCAGCACCCACGGCGTCCCGGCCCGGGCCGCCGACGCCACCGCCTCGGTCATGGCCGCGCGCTGCTCGGCGTGCGGTGTGCCCACGTTGACCAGCAGCCCGGACGCGGCCTTGGCGAACGGGCCGGCCTCCTCGGGGATGTCCACCATGGCCGGGGCGGCGCCCAGCGCGAGCAGGACGTTGGCCGTGAAGTTCGAAACGACCTGGTTGGTGAGGCACTGCACCAGTGGTGTTTCATGGCGTACGCGGATGAGCGCTTGCCGGGTCGTGGCAAGCAGGTCGTCGGCCGGACGCGTCATAGGGGCATTCCTCTGTGACATCCCTTCGCTGGTGCGAACCAGATCAGGTTCGACGGGTGTGATCTCAGCCCTTGAGATGGGGCACCCCGTGTCTCGTGTGCCCACCATGTTAACCGCACCCCGTTCCTGATCAGGAACTCCAACCCCTGGAAGAGCCATGACCATCGAGCGTCCCGTGTTCGACGGGCGGATGCCCGCCGGCGCCGGCGATCTGTCCGTCGAACGGCACGGCATCGGCCCTGTGCCCGAAAGCAACCGCTACGGCCGCCCCGGCCGCCTGTTCACCGTGTGGTTCGCGCCCAACCTGACCATGACCGGCGTCTTCACCGGCACCGTGGGCATCGGCCTCGGGCTCGACTTCTGGACGGCGTTCACCGCGATGGCGCTCGGCACGCTGCTCGGCGCCGCGCCGGCCGCCTACCTCGGTACGTGGGGGAGTCTCACCGGCACCGGTCAACTCCCGCTCGCCCGGCTCGCGTTCGGCCGCGGCGTCGTACTGCCCGGCGTCCTGCAGTGGCTCTCCTCCATCGCCTGGGACGCGCTGATCGGGCTGTTCGGCGGCGACGCGCTGGCCCGGCTGCTCGGCTGGCCCTTCTGGCTGGGCGCGCTCACCGTGCTGCTCCTCCAGGGCGTCGTCGGCGTCCTCGGGTACGAGGCCATCCACCGCCTGCAGACCGTGATGACCTTCGTGCTGGGCGCGGCCTTCCTCGCCCTCAGCGTGAAGCTGCTCGCGGGTGTCCCGCTCCCGTCGGCCGCCACCGCACACGGCGCCGACCGGGCCGGCGCCTTCGTCCTGACCACCACCGTCGCGCTGAGCCTCGTCATCTCCTGGGCCCCCTACGCCTCGGACTTCAGCCGGTACCTGCCGCGCTCGTCCTCCCGGCGGCGGATGTTCTGGTACACCCTGCTCGGCATGGCCGCCGCGTACCTCTGGGTGCAGACGCTCGGCCTGTGGGCGGCGGGCCTCTTCACCGACCAGACGGCGGCGGGCGTGCACGAGCTGCTCGGCGGCGGGGCGCTGGGCGCCTTCGGGCTGCTGGCCATCGCCGCGTCCGCGGTGTGCAGCAACGCCATGAACGACTACAGCGGTTCGCTGGCGCTCCAGACGGCCGGGGTCCGCATCCCCCGCCCGCTCGCCGCCGCCGTGGCCGCCGTGCTCGGCTTCCTGCTCGTGCTGTGGATGCACGCCGCCGACACCACGGCCCGCTTCCAGAACGTGCTGCTCTTCGTCGGCTACTGGATCCCCGGCTTCATCGGCGTCGTCGCAATCGACTGGCTCGCCCGCGCCCGCGCCCGGAGCGGCCGGCCGGTCGAGGTGCACGAGGAGTTCGCCCGTCCGCAGCCCTGGTGGCCGGCGGCGCTGTCCTTCGTCGTCGCGTTCGCCGCCGCCGTGCCCTTCATGGACACCACGCTCTACGTCGGGCCGGTCGCCGAGGCGCTGCACGGCGCGGACCTGGCGTACTTCGTGGCCTTCGCCGTCTCGGTCGCGGTGTACGCACCGCTGCGGCTGCGGCGCGCTCGCGGAAAGTAAAAGAGCTGCGGACACAACAAAGCCCCGGTCGCATTGGCGGCCGGGGCGGGTCTCCGCGTATATTGGGAGTTTCCATGCCATGAAAAAATTTGGGCATGGCGAAGCTTTATGGAGTCATCTTAACCAGGCGGGAGTCGAATTGTCAATCCAGGTGCCGGGCGAAGAATCGGGCGTACGGCCGGACCGGTCCGCCGACGAGGAGATTTCCCGCGCGGAAATGCGCCGGGAGCAGGAATTCATCGACATGCTCTACGAGCGCCTCGGCGAGCTGCGCGCCGGGGCGGGTGCCGCGGTGGAGGGCGCCCTGGCGGCGGCCGACACCGGCACGCTGCAGGCGCGGCTGGAGCGGGACGTGACCGTCGCCGAGCAGGCCGGGCTGCTCGCCGCCTTCGACGCGGGCGAGCACGGCCTCTGCTTCGGCCGCCTCTCCTTCCGCGACGGTGCCGACCACCACATCGGGCGCATCGGCATCCGGCGCGACGACGCCGAGCGCACGCCCCTGGTCATCGACTGGCGCGCCGACGTCGCCCGCCCCTTCTACCTCGCCACCGGCCACACCCCGATGGGCCTGCGCCGCCGGCGGCACATCTCGACCGAGCGCCGCCGGGTCACCGCGCTGCACGACGAGATCATGGACCTCGCCGACACGGTGCGCACCGGACACGAGGGCACCGACGCGGACACCGTGCTGCTCGCCGCGCTGGACGCGGCGCGTACCGGCCGGATGCACGACATCGTGCAGACCATCCAGGCCGAGCAGGACCGCATCATCCGCGCCCCGCACCGCGGCGTCATGGTCGTCGAGGGCGGCCCCGGCACCGGCAAGACCGTCGTCGCCCTGCACCGCGCGGCGTACCTGCTGTACGCGCACCGCGAACTGCTCGCCCGCCGCGCCGTACTGATCGTCGGCCCCAACCCGGCGTTCCTCGGCTACATCGGCGAGGTGCTGCCCGCGCTCGGCGAGACCGGTGTGCTGCTCGCCTCGCCCGGCGAGCTCTTCCCGGGCGTCACCGCGACCGGCACGGACACGCCCGAGGCCGCCGCGGTCAAGGGCGGCGCCGCGATGGCCGACGCGCTGGCCGCGTTCGTACGGGACCGGCAGACCCTGCCCGAGCCCGGCACGGTCATCCCGCACGACGACGGTGACCTCCTCCTCGACCCGGACATCGTCCTGGAGGCCCGCCACCAGGCGCGCGAGACCAAGCTCCCGCACAACCTCGCTCGCCCGCACTTCGCCTTCCGCATCATCGACGCGCTCACCGCCCAGCTCGCCGACCGGCTCGGCGCCGACCCGTTCGGCGGTCCGAACTTCCTCGGCCCCGACGACATCGCCCAGCTCGGCAAGGCCATTGCAGCCAGCGGTGAAGTGCACCGCACCATCGGGGAGCTGTGGCCCGTCCTCACGCCGCAGGAGCTCGTCGCCGACTTCCTCGCCGACCCCGTGCACCTGCCGGAGGCCGACGCGGCCGCGATCCGCCGCGAGGGCGGCGAGTGGACCGCTGCCGACATCCCGCTGCTCGACGAGGCCGCCGAGCTGCTCGGCGAGGACGACTCCGCGGCCCAGGCCGCCGCCGAGGCCGAGCGCCAGGAGCGCATTGCCTACGCGCAGGGCGTGCTGGACCTCTCGTACGGCTCCCGTACCCAGGAGTTCGAGGACAAGGACGACGAGGAGTCGGAGGTGCTGGCCGCGCACGACCTGGTCGACGCGGAACGCCTCGCCGACCGGCACGAGGAGGCCGACCACCGCACCGCCGCCGAACGCGCCGCGGCCGACCGCACCTGGGCCTTCGGCCACATCATCGTGGACGAGGCGCAGGAGCTGTCCGCGATGATGTGGCGGCTGCTGATGCGCCGCTGCCCGACCCGCTCGATGACGCTGGTCGGCGACCCGGCGCAGACCGCCGAGCCGGGCAGCTGCGGCACGTGGGAGTCGATCCTGGAGCCGTACGTCGGCGACCGCTGGGAGCATGTCCGCCTCGGCGTCAACTACCGCACCCCCGCCGAGATCATGGAGGCCGCGGCCGGGGTGATCCGGGCCGCGTACGCCGGTACCCCGGCGGGCGCGGCCTTCGAGCCGCCGCGCTCGGTCCGCTCCACCGGTGTACCGCCCTGGTCCCACCGCACGGACGACCTGCCGCGCGCGGTCGCCGAGGCGGTCGCCGAGGAGGCCGGCGCCGAGGGCCGCCTCGCGGTCATCGCCCAGAAGCGCCACCACGAAGCCCTGCTGGCCGCACTCCCCGCCGCGTCCGCCGGTCCGGTCCCCGACCTGACCAGCCCGGTCGTCCTGCTGGACCCGCGGCAGGCCAAGGGCCTGGAGTTCGACACGGTATTCGTGGTGGAACCGGCCGAGTTCGGCGTGAGCGACCTCTACGTCGCCCTCACCCGGGCCACCCAGCGCATGGGCGTGCTGCACACCGAGGCGCTCCCGGCGGGCCTGGAGGCACTGGAAGCGCGGTGAGCCCGGCGGTCGGCTGTCGACGGCCGGTACGTCCCGGCCGTCGACAGCCGAACCCTCGCCCCCCTACCCTGTGTTCGTCATTCCGACCACCGACCGGAATGACGAACATCTGGCGACGGCGGCGGAGGGTGGGTGAACGGCATGGGGCGACTGGTCCCAGCGGTGACCCGGGCACTGGACATACTCGAACTGTTCCTGGAGGCGGACGGCCCGCAGTCGGCCCCCGACGTGGTGCGCAAGCTCCAGCTGCCGCGCACCACCGTGCACGAACTGCTCACCACGCTGGCGGCCCGCTCCTATCTGGTCCCCGTCCCCGACCAGCCGGGCCGCTACCGCCTCGGCGTCCGCGCGTACCAGCTCGGCAGCCGGTACGCCGAACAGCTCGACCTGGCCGCCGAGGGCCAGCGGGTGGCCCGTGAGGTGGCCGCCACCTGCGACGAGACGGTGCACGTCGCGATCCTGGAGGACACCGACGTCATCTACATCGCCAAGGTCGACTCCACGCACGCCGTCCGGATGGTCTCGGCGGCCGGCCGCCGGCTGCCGGCCCACTGCACGGCTGTCGGCAAGATGCTGCTCGCGGCGCTTCCGGAAGCGGAGCTGGCCGCCCGCATCGAGGGCCGCGAACTGGTCGCTTTGACCCCGGGCAGCATCACCGACCCGGACGCGCTCCGTACCGAACTCGCCGCCATCCGGGAGCGCGGCACCGCCACCGAGCACCGCGAGTCCAATCCGGACGTCTCCTGTGTCGCGGCGCCGGTCCGCGACAGCTCGGGCCGCGTCGTCGCCGCCCTCTCCGTCTCCGTCCCGATGATCCGCTGGACCGACGCGGGTGAGGCCGAACTCGCCGAACTGGCCACCAAGGGCGCGAACGACCTGTCGGTCAGCCTCGGTTACCGGCCGCGTACCCGCTGACAAGCGAGTCGAGGATGCCTTCGACGGTCTCCTCGGTGAGGCCGGGGTGCAGGAAGGCGATGCGTACGACGGTCTCGCCCTCCCATACGGTCGGCGTGACGAAGGCCGTACCGGCGGCGAGCAGCCGCTTCGACCAGGCGTAGTAGTCACGCGGCTGCCAGCCGGTGCGGCGGATCAGGACCACGGACAGCTCGGGTTCGCGGAGGAGTTCGAGGCCGTCGGTGCGCTCGGCGAGGCGGGCGGTGTACTGGGCGAGCCGGACGCCGCGCGCGACCGCGTCCCGGTACGCGTCCGTGCCGTGCACGGCGAGCGAGAACCACAGGGGCAGGCCGCGCGGGCGCCGGGTGAGGTGGTACGCGTAGTCGCTCGGGTTCCACTCCAGGTCGTCGGCGCCCGCGCCGTCCCCGTGTATCGCGTCGAGGTAGGAGGCGTCCTGGGTGTGGACGGCCTTGGCGAGGCGCGGGTCGCGGTAGAGCAGCGCGCCGCAGTCGAAGGGCGCGAACATCCACTTGTGCGGGTCGATGACGAGCGAGTCGGCGTGCTCGATGCCGGCCATCCGGGCTCGCAGTTCGGGGACGAAGAGGCCGCCGCCCCCGTAGGCCGCGTCGACGTGGAACCACAGGTCGCGGGCGCGCGCCTGCGCGGCGACGCCCGCTAGGTCGTCGAGTATCCCGGCGTTGGTGGTGCCCGCGGTGGCGACGACGGCGACGACGGGCGCCCCGCCGTCGTGCTCGGCGGCCGTCAGAGCGGTGCGGACGGCCTCGCCGGTGAGCCGGTGGTCCTCGGTCGGTACGACGAGGGCGTCGATGCCGAGAATGCGCAGGGTGTTGCCGACGGAGGAGTGCACCTGGTCGCTGACGGCGATGCGGACGGGCGCGTGTCCGGTGAGTCCGAGCCGGCGCCGGCCGGTGTCGCGGGCGACGACGAGCGCCGAGAGGTTGCCGGCCGAGCCGCCGCTGACGAAGCAGCCGCCGGCGCCCTCGGGGAGGCCCGCGAGCTCGGCGAAGAGGCGCAGCACCTGGTTCTCGGCGGCGATGGCGCCGGATGCCTCCAGCCAGGAGACGCCGTGCAGCGACGACCCGGAGACGACCATGTCGAAGAGGGCCGCGGCCTTCGTGGGCGCGCCGGGGATGAAGGCGAGGAAGGCGGGGTGGTCGCAGGAGATGACGGCCGGCTCGATGTCCTCGGCGTACGTACGCAGGACCTCGGCGGCCGGCCGGGGGCCCGCGCCGATCGCCCCCTTGAGGGCGACGCCGAGCTCGGCGTGGTCGCCGGGGCGGCCGAGCGGGGGCTCGGGCAGGGCGATGCGGTGGCGGAGGTGGTCCATGACCTGACGGGCGAGGTCCTCGTCGTGGGTGTGCATGGGCCGGTACCTCCTGAAGGTGCTAATTGGATCCGATCGGATCCAATCCGGAGGGTAAGGCGCTCCCCGAACAAGGTCAAGCCGCGCCCGGGGCCGTACCCGTCCCCTCAGCCGGACCGCCCTTCGAAGTGGTCCAGCAGGGTCAGGAACTGCCGGTACGAGTCCCGCAGATGCTCCCGCATGCGGCGCTCCGCCTCCGCGCCGTCCCCGGCGAGCACGGCCAGCGCGATCGCCTCGTGCTCGTCGCGGAAGACGCAGCCCAGCTCCGCCTCCGCGCCGTACACCACATGCCAGTCCGCGCGCAGCCACAGCGCGTTGCCGCCCGCGAACATCTCCGAGCGGGCCCTGGCCACCGCCTCGTGCAGCACCTCGTTGCCGCCGGCCGCGGCGACGGCGAGGTGGAAGCGGCTGTCCACGCGGTGGTACGCGCCGATGTCGGGCAGCTCGCCGACCTCCGAGTCCAGCAGCTTCACCAGGTCCCGGCGGGCGCCGGTGGAGCCGCGCTCGGCGGCCAGCCGGGCCGCGAGCGGCTCGATGGCCTGCCGGTACTCCATGTAGTCGCGCAGCGTGGCCCGGATCTCGGCGGCCACCGCGGCCTGCGCTCCGGTACCGGCGGTGCCCACGAGGGCGGCCGAGGCCACCCGTGTGCCGCCGCTGCGCCCGAGTGTGGTCACCACCAGGCCCTCGTCGGCCAGCAGGCGGAGCGCCTGCCGGACGGTGTTGCGCCCGGCGCCGAACGCGGCCGCCAGCTCGCGCTCGCTGGGCAGCCGGTCGCCGGGCTCGAAGCCGCCGAGCGCGATGCGCTTGCGCAGTGCCTCGGCGACGACGTCGCGCGAGGCGGACCGCCGCGCCCCGTCCTGATCCGCGTCCGTGCCGTTCACCTGTGTCTCCCGGTCGGTAAAGGGCTTAGCTCAGACCCTATTGACAGCCTTCCGGGGCGACCATACCGTCCCGTGCATCTCATTCGGGTCCGCATGGATCCATTCGGAAGGAGCACGGGAGCATGACCGCAGCCGCATCCCCGGAGAACGCCGAGGGCTCCGCACCACCACCGGGCGACGCCCCGCCCCGCCGCACCAACCCCTGGAAGGTCGCCGGTGCCTCGCTGATCGGTACCAGCGTGGAATGGTACGACTTCGGCATCTACGCGACCGCGTCCGCGCTGGTCTTTCCCGATCTCTTCTTCCCCGAGGCGGGCCCGGCGCTGGGCACCCTGCTCTCCTTCACCACGCTCTTCGTCGGCTCGCTCGGCCGCCCGCTCGGCGCGATCGTCTTCGGGCACATCGGCGACCGGTACGGCCGCAAGAAGGCACTGATCTGGTCGATGCTGCTCATGGGAGTGGCCACCGTTGCCATCGGCCTGCTGCCCGGTTACGCCACGCTCGGCGTCGCGGCGCCTATCCTCCTCGTCCTGATACGGATGACGCAGTCGCTCGCCGTCGGCGGCGAATGGGGCGGCGCGGTGCTCTTCGCCGTCGAACACGCCCCGCCCCGCCGCCGCGCCTTCTTCGGCTCCTTCCCCCAAGTCGGCGACGGCGTCGGCTACTTCCTCTCCACCGGCGTCTTCTCGCTGATCGCCCTCCTCGGACACGACGCCCTGGTGGACTGGGCCTGGCGCATCCCGTTCCTGCTCTCCGCCGTCCTCGTCCTGCTCGGCCTCGTCATCCGCTCCTCGATCGAGGAGTCACCCGAGTTCGAAGCGGCGCGCGCGGCGGAGAAGAGCGAGGCGAAGCAGGCGGCCCCGGTCGTCGGCGTGGTGCGCGATGCCTGGCGCACCTGGCTGCTGGCGACCGGCGCCTTCCTGATCACGGTCGGCGGCTACTACGTGATCGTCACCTTCATGTCGACGTACGCGGTCGGGCAGCTCGGCTTCTCCGAGTCCGAGGCCGCGGGCGCCGGCACCGCGGCCTCTGTCGTCGTCATCGTCTGCACCCCGCTGGCCGCGCTGGCCGCCGACCGCTTCGGCATGCGCAGACTGACCCTGGCCGGCATCCTCCTGCACCTCGTCGTCGCCTTCCCGATGTTCTGGCTCGCCGACACCCGCACGCTGGGCGGTCTGTGGGCGGCGATGTGCCTCCCGATGCTCGCCAGCACGATCGCGTACGCGTCGATCGGCACCCTGCTGTCCGGCTGGTTCGCACCCCGCGTCCGCTACACCGGCCTCTCGATGAGCTTCCAGCTCGCGGGCCTGATCGGCAGCGCCGCCCCGTCCGCCGCGACCTGGCTCTTCACCACGACGGGCAACTCCTGGACCCCGGTGGCCCTCGCCTTCGCCGCGATGGCGGCCCTCAGCGCGGTCTGCCTGGTACTCCACCGGCCGGCCCGCGACACGGCACAGCCGGCACTCTGACCGTGTCCCTCGTGTTCCTCACTTGAGGCCGTGCGCCCGGGACACCAGGGATTCGGCGAGCCGGCGGGAGATCAGCCGCCGGAGGGTGAAGACCAGTGGCGCGCGGCTGCCGACGGCGTACAGGGGCTTCGGGTTGGGCGCTTCGATGGCCTTGAGGACGGTCGCGGCCACGGTCTCGGCGCTGATGCCGGACGCTTCATTGCGGTCGAGGTGGTCGGAGACCGTACGGAAGGCGTCCGTGTACGGGGAGCCGTCGGCGAGGTAGCGGGTGCGGCGCTCGCTGATGCCCGTGTTGATGGATCCCGGCTCCACGGTGGCCAACCAGACGCCGTACGGGGCGAGTTCGCGGCGGGCCGCGGTCGCGAACGCCTTGATCGCCGCCTTCGAGGCCACGTACGAGGAGCGGAAGGCCAGCGGGAAGCTGGCCAGCATGGAGCCGACCATGACGACCCGGCCGCCGCGGCGCTCCCGCATCCCCGGCAGCAGCAGCTGGGTCAGCCGCACCGCGCCGAAGACATTGAGCTGGAACAGCCGCTCCAGCGCATCCATCGGCAGTTCTTCGAGGGCGGCGAGCTGGCTCTCGCCCGCGTTGTTCACCAGTACGTCCACCGGGCCCGCTGCTGCCGCGCACGCCTCGATGCTCGCCGGGTCGGTGAGGTCGAGGGGCAGGTAGTCGGCGCCCGGCAGGCGCTCGGCCTCGGGGATCTTCTCGGGCGCTCGGCTGGTGGCGATCACGTGGTAACCGCTGTCCAGCAGGGCCCGGCAGACGGCCCGGCCGATGCCCGAGGAGGCCCCGGTGACCAGCGCCGTACGCCGAGCGGTGGCGCGTGCCGTGTCGCGTGCCGTGTCGTCCGTCATGCCAGCCCCCTCGCCAGCGCCCGGCCCGCCGCGCGGCCGGAGAAAATGCAGCCGCCGAGGAACGTGCCCTCCAGCGCGTTGTATCCGTGCACCCCGCCGCCACCAAAGCCGGCCACCTCGCCCGCCGCGTACAGCCCCTCGAAGGGCGTGCCGTCCGGCCGTACGACCTGTGCGTCCAGGGTGGTTTCCAGGCCGCCTAGCGTCTTACGGGTGAGCAGGTTCAGCCGTACGGCGATCAGCGGGCCGTGCGCCGGGTCCAGCAGCCGGTGCGGCTTGGCCACCCGCACGATCTTGTCGGCCAGGTAGGCACGCGCATTGCGCACCGCCATGAGCTGCATGTCCTTGGAGTACGCCGAGCCCACCTCTCGATCGCGGGCCACGACCTCGCGCCGCACCCGGTCGTAGTCCAGCTCCGGGCCGCTGCCCAGCGCGTTCATCCCGCTCACCAGGTCGCGCAGGTTGTCGCGGACCACGAAGTCCGCGCCGTGCTCCATGAACGCGGCCACCGGACCGGTCGGGCCCTTCTTCGTCCGGCCGAGCGTCATCTTGAGGTCCTTGCCGGTGAAGTCCGGGTTCTGCTCGGAGCCGGAGAGCGCGAACTCCTTCTCGATGATCGACTGCGTGAGGATGAACCAGCTGTGCTCATGGCCGCCGGCCCGGATGTGCCGGAGCGTGCCGAGCGTGTCGAAGCCGGGGAAGTACGGGGGTGGCAGCCGCTTGCCCGTGGCGTCCAGCCACAGCGAGGACGGGCCGGGGATGATGCGGATGGCGTGGTCGGGCCAGATCGGGTCCCAGTTCTTGATGCCCTCGACGTAGTGCCACATGCGGTCGCGGTTGACGATGCTGCCGCCCGCGCTCTCGGTGATCTCCAGCATCCGCCCGTCGACGTGCGCGGGCACCCCGCAGATCATCCGCTCCGGCGCCGGGCCGAGCCGGTCCACCGGCCAGTTCTTGCGCACCAGGTCCGGATTGCCGCCGATGCCGCCCGAGGTGACGACCACGGCCTGGGCGCGGAGTTCGAAGGAACCGGCGGGCGTACGGGAGGACTTCACGCCCCGCGCCGCGTCGGACGGCTCCAGCACCGTGCCCCGGACGCCGACCGCCGCGCCGTTCTCCACGATCAGCTCGTCCACCTGGTGCCGGTGCATGAACGTGACCAGCCCGCGGTGCTCGGCGGCCAGCACCGGATCGCGGAAGACCCGTACGACCTCCGGCCCCGTGCCCCACGTCAGATGGAAGCGCGGCACCGAATTGCCGTGCCCGGAGGCGAGGCCGGAACCCCGCTCGGCCCACCCGACGTTCGGCATCAGCCGCAGCCCCAGCTCGTGCAGGTAAGCGCGCTTCTCCCCGGCGGCGAACTGCACGTACGCCTGCGCCCACTGGCGCGGCCAGTGGTCCTCCCGCTCGCGGTCGAAACCGGCCGAGCCCAGCCAGTCCTTCAGGGCCAGCTCGTAGGAGTCCTTGATGCCCATCCGGCGCTGCTCCGGGCTGTTCACGAGGAACAGCCCGCCGAGCGACCAGAACGCCTGGCCGCCCAGGTTCGCCGCGCTCTCCTGGTCCACGAGCAGCACCTTGCGCCCGGCCCTGACCAGCTCGTACGTCGCGACGAGCCCGGCCAGTCCGGCCCCCACGACGATCACATCGGCCTGTTCGCGCTCACTCATCGAGAGCCCCTTCGCTCTGGGTGCTGTAGGCGGTGCTGTAGGCGTTGACCACGTGCCGGAACAGTTCTTCCCGCCGCTGCCGCACGGCCTCGTCATCCGGCTCCAGCAGGCACTGCACGGCGGTGCCGTCGTGCACGGCGACCAGCGCGTGGCCCAGCCCGGTGCGGTCGGTGACCCGCCGGCCCGCGCGGGCGAGCGCGGTCTCGACGAGCGGCAGCAGCGTGTCGTGAATGGCCTCCTCGCGGGAGGCCATGACCCGGCGCAATGACGGATTGCGCAGCGCGTGCGCCGTGAACTCCGCTGTGACGCGGTACCACGCGTCATCGATCGGTACGGCATCCAGCACGGCCCGCAGCGCTTCGTCCGCCGACACCGACTCCAGGGTGCCGAGCCGGTCCAGCGCGCCCCGCAGATCGTCCAGCATCGCCGCCGACCGCTGCTCCCACATGGCGAGGAACAGCTCGTCGAGCGAGGTGAAGTTCGAGTAGAAGGCGCCCCGGGTGTACCCGGCCCGCTCGCACACCTGGTCCACCGTGGACCGGCCGAAGCCCTCTTCGGCGAAGACCTCCAGCGCGGCATCGAGCAGCCGCTGCCGGGTCTGCGCCCGCCGCCGCGTGACGCGCTTCGGCGCCGCGGTCTCTGAAGCTGTCATCCACGGCCCCGCTTCCGTCGTGCGCCGTTCGATACGCGAATGTATGGGATACGTTCGCGTATCGACAAGGGGTCGGACGGGTCGGCCCGGCGCAGCGCTTACCGGGGCGGCCGCTGGGTGACGTACTCCTCGGGCGGCTCGGGCTCCGGGAGGGCCGGCGTCTCGATGCGCCAGGCGATGCGCTCCTTGTCCTGGACGACGCGGCGGTACGCGTACAGCACGACCGACAGCAGCAGGATGCCCACCGCGATGAGGGTGTCCTTCGGGCCGCCGTGCGCGGCCAGCGAGGGATGCGAGACGCCCACCGCGACCACCACGACATCGACGACCAGCACCGCCCAGGCGACCGGTATCCAGATGCGGCCGCGGCGGATCGGACGCGGCCAGTCCGGGCGGTCCTTGCGCAGCAGCAGGAAGGCCGAGACGGCCAGCACGATCGCCACCAGGTAGCCGAAGTTGCTGGCGATCAGGATGCTCAGCGGCTCCCCGAGGAGCAGCAGGATCGCGCTGTTCAGTACGGCGTCGAGGGTGAGCGCGCGGCCCGGTACGCCCCACCGGTTCAGATGGTCGAGCTGCCGGACGGTCATTCTTTCTCGCGCCAGTCCGTACAGTGCCCGACCGCCGTCCGCCGTGGTGGACACCATTCCGAGGAACATCGAGGAGACGAGGATGAGGACGCCGAGCGAGGCGAAGCCGCCGAGCGCCTGCTCGAAGGCGATCGCGAACGCGCCGACCGGGTCCTTCCGGATGGCGTCCTCGCCGACCGACCCGACCATGGCGAGCGGCACGACGAAGAAGAGGACGAGGGAGAGGAGCGAGGTGGCGCGCAGCGCCTTGGCGGTGTCGCGGACCGTGTCCTTGTACTCGGGCGCGAACGAGGCGCAGATCTCGGTGCCGTACGTGGTCCAGGCCGTGACGTAGAACCACACGATCAGCGTCGTCCAGCTGCCGCCGTGGTACCAGGTGAGGTTGGCCGCGTGCCAGGTGTGGCCGCTCAGGAAGGGCGCCGCGACGACCACGACGAGGCCGCACAGCACGATGCCGCTGGTGATCTTCGAGGCGCGGGCGGTGAGCCGCGCGCCGAAGTAGTTGCAGGCCCAGGCGGCGAAGACGGCGGCGACGCCGATCAGTTCGGCCAGGCCGACCGAGTGGCCTGGGAGCAGGGGCACTTCGGGCGAGCCGGGGAACCAGTGCGCGGTGACGAGCGCGCCGATCGCCGCCGCGTTCACCGCGATGCTGAACGACCAGCCGATCCAGTAGCCGTACGCCGCGACCGCGCCGAGCGGCGCGAAGTACCGCTTCCAGCCCTCGGAGGCGTACCGGCTGACGCCGCCGGACTTGCCGGGGAACATCGCGGCGGTCTCGGCGAACAGCATGTTCTGCAGCAGGCCGATCAGCGCGCCGCCGACCCAGAGCGCGATCGCGGTCCAGGCGCCGATGGCTCCGATGCCGTAACCGACCGTCAACAGCAGGCCGTTGGGGATGACCAGGGCGATCGCGAATCCGTCGCGCCAGGTGAGGGACTTGCGGAGGTTGTCCATGCTCTGCCGCCCGTCTCTTGAGAACTTCGGCCGGATCCTGAGGTCTTCGGCCGGACGCACGTCCGTTGTTCAGGCGTGCCAAAAATGTGTTCGCGGTCACAATAATTGGGTATTATTGGAAGGCAAGAGGCTGGACGGAAAACGGTGAAGGGGTGGGCGGCATGGTGGCCGAGCGCGAGGTGCCGGAGCGGACGGGAGCGGTGCCGGCCGGAGCGGACGTCCAGCGCGAGCGGATACTGCGCGCCGCGGCCCTCGCCCTCGCGGAGCACGGCTTCGACGCCGCACGGCTGCGCGACGTGGCCAACTCCGCGCAGGTCTCCATAGGTTCGATACAGCATCACTTCGACACCCGTGACGCGCTCTTCCGGCACGCCTTCGAGTGGTCGATAAGCGAGCTGACGGGCCGGTGGAGGTGCACGGCCGTCGGCGAGCCGGACCCGTGGCGCCGGTTCGAGCTGCTCGTGCGGGAGCTGACCGGCGACCCGGACCTGATACGGCGCTGCACGACCTGGACCGAGTTCTGCGCGAGCGCGGCCCGCCACGAGGAGCTGCGGGACGGGATACGGCGGGTCCACGACGAGTGGCGGGCCCTGGTCTCCGGCATCCTCGCCGAGGGCGTGGCGACCGGTGAGTTCGCGCCCGTCATGTCCGAGGAGGCGGTGGTCGGGGCGGTGATGGCGGTGGTCGACGGCTGCGACATGACCATCGCGACGGACGGCGGCATGACACCGGAGCGGTATGCGGAGGTGCTGCTGGGGACGGG
>NZ_NHSG01000269.1:0-14875 GCF_020024005.1 Streptomyces purpurogeneiscleroticus | reverse complement strand
TCCTCGCACTCGGCGAGCCGGGCGACCGCCGTGACCAGCGAGAGCGTGGTGGGGTGGAAGGAGTGCGCCGGGCCGCTGAGGTCCACCACGCCCAGCAGCCGTCCGTTGCGCGGGTCGTGCAGCGGCGCCCCGGCGCAGGTCCACTGGTGGTGGGTGCGGACGTAGTGCTCGGCGGAGTGCACCAGGACCGGGGCGCGGGTGACCAGCGCGGTGCCGATGCCGTTCGTGCCGACCACGTCCTCGGTCCAGTCGGCGCCCGGCTCGAAGCCGTGCCGGTCGGCCATCCGGCGCACCGGTGCCGCGCCGTCGCGCCACAGCACCCGGCCTTCGGGGTCGGTCACCACCAGGATCTGCTGCGCGGCGTCCGCGGCCGGGAGGAGGTGGGAGTGGAGTACGGGGAGCAGCCGCAGCAGCTGCGAGTGGTGCCGGCGCTCCTCCAGTTCGGCCAGGGACAGCGGCCGCGCGCGGCGGTCCCGGTCCGGGTCGAGGCCGGTGCCGATGACGCGCCGCCAGGATTCGCCGATCACGCTGCGGGGGCCGTCGGGCGGTTCGTCCCCCGCGAGGGTGGCCTCCCGTACGGAAGCCAGCCGGCGGGCCGCTTCCCGGGGGTCCAGCGCCGTTGCCAGGACGGGGGTCCGGGTCCTGTCGTGGTGCCGTGTGCTCAACATCGCTCCGCTTGTGCTGTTTTGGGGTATCGCCGCGGCCCATCGTGCCGGGGCCGGGGCCCGGCGGAGGGGGAATCGGCAGATCCGTTGCAACGTCGTGCAACGGTTGCCGGGCCCGGTAGGAGGGGAAAGGCTGGGCGCGAGCCGTTTCCGTACGCCGGGGACCGGGCCGTCGTACCGGCCCGTCCTCGCCGGGGCCGGCCACCCCCGTCGGAAGCGGTGCCGAGTCGGCGCGGCACCGCTTCCGCGCGGCGGCGGCTGCCGGCCCGGCCCCCCGCGCGGCCACGTCATGGGCCGTCGCCGCCCTGCCGGATACGGTGGCGAGGTGCAGCCAGCGAACGAACCAGCCGAGCGCCCCACGGGCCGTCTGCACAGGGCTCGCGTCCTGTACCGCCACGTATCGAAACGACGCCTCGGGTGGCTGCTGCTCAAGGACACCGTGAACTCCTGCGTGGAGTACCGCGTCACCGGCCTCGCCGCCGAAGCCGCCTTCTTCTGCCTGCTCTCGCTGCCCCCGCTGTTCCTCGGCCTCCTCGGGCTGCTGGGCTATCTGGAGCCGTGGATCGGCCACGACACGATCGAGACCATCCGGGCGAACATCCTCACCGCGTCCGCGACCGTGCTGTCCGACAAGGGCGTCGACGAGATCGCCCGGCCGCTGCTGGACGACATCTTCCGCGGCGGCCGCCCCGACGTCATCTCGATCGGCTTCGCCATCGCCCTGTGGTCGGGCTCGCGCGCGGTCAACGTCTTCGTCGACACCATCACGATCATGTACGGCCTGGAGGGCAAGCGCGGCATCGTCGCCACCCGCCTGCTGGCGTTCTTCCTCTACCTCGTCGCCCTCGTGCTCGGCGCGGTCGCGCTGCCCCTGATGGTCGCGGGCCCGGACACGGTGGTGCATCTGCTGCCCGCCAGCGAGGACGTCGTCCGGTCGCTGTACTGGCCGGTCGTCCTGCTGCTCTCGGTCGCCTTCCTGACCACGCTGTACCACGTGTCCGTACCGGTCCGCTCGCCCTGGCGGGAGGACATCCCCGGCGCGGTGGTCGCACTCGCGATGTGGCTGCTGGGCAGCCTGCTGCTGCGCGTCTACCTCGTCTCGACGGTCGAGGGCCCGACGATCTACGGCTCGCTCGCCGCGCCCGTCGCGGTCCTCCTGTGGATCGGCGTCTCGGCCTTCGCGGTACTGGTCGGCGCGGCGGTCAACGCGGCCCTGGACCGGGTCTGGCCCTCGCTGGAGACCGCGGCAGGCCGCGCGGAGCGCGAGGAGCGTCGGCGCGCGGAGGCCGAAGTACTGCGCGACGCGCGGGAGAAGGCCGAGCGCGCGGACGAGCTGGACAAGGAGGAGTGACGGCCGCGCAGTTCCCCGCGCCCTTCAGGGGCGCGGGGAACTGCGCGAGCAACCCGCGGGGCGGCGCGCCGTACTTGGAGGCGTCAGATCAGATCCATCGCCGCCACCTCGTCCGGGCGGCCGTAGCTGACCGGGCCCTGGAAGCGGTGCCGGGCGGTGGCGAACCACCACACCGTGGCGATGACCAGTACCACCGCGAGCGCGATCGGCGCGTAGTTGAACGTGCCGGGCGTGATGGGGGACGCCTGCGGCAGCATGAACAGCACGTTGCTGAACAGGATCCAGACCACCGCGACCGCCGCGACGGGCCTGCCCCAGCGGCCCAGGTTCCACGGCCCCGGCTCGAAGGTGTCCAGCCGCAGCCGCAGGAAGATCGGTACGCCGTACGCGAGGAACAGCCCGACGACGTTGACGCTGACGATGGCGGTGAAGGCGGTGTGCGACCACCAGCCGGGGATCACCAGCACCAGCGAGCAGGCCGCGGCGAGCCAGACCGCCTTGACGGGCGTACGGGTGCGCGCGGAGACCGAGTGCCACCAGCGCGAGCCGGGCATCGCGCCGTCCCGCGAAAAGGCAAAGATCTGGCGGGTGTTGCTGGTCATATTGGCCAGCCCGCAGAAGAGCATCGCGCCGATGACGATCAGCAGCAGGAACTTGGCGGTGCCGGTGCCGAGCGCGTCGATGAGAATCTGTACGGGCGGTGCGTCAGCGCTCGCTTCCGCTGAGTAATCACGGATCGCGTAGACCAGGGCGAGCATGAGGATCAGGCCGGCGACGGCGGAGTAGCCGATCGCCCGCATGATTCCCTTCGGGGCGTTGACGGTCGCGCCCACCGTTTCCTCCGACATGTGGAAACTGCCGTCGAATCCGGTGAACGTCCAGCTGGTGACGAGCAGGCCCAGCAGCGCGCCGTAAAGCCCGTTGGTGAAGCCGGTGTTGTTGGCGAAATGCGTCACGAACGAGGCCGGCTGGTGGTGTTCGGGCAGCACCGTCAGGGCCGTCACGATGACCACCATGCCGATCAGCAGCCACCACACCGAGATCCGGTTCAGGATCGCGACCAGGTGCACGGTGTAGGTGTTGGCCAGCGCCTGGACCAGCAGGATCGCCGCCGTGATGAGGACCGTGCGCTGCTCGGAGACCTGGTAGGACGGCCACTGCATCGCGAGGAACGCCTGGATGAAGGTGGCCGCCGCATAGCCGGTGGCGGCCGTACCGCCGACCTGACCCACGAAATTCAGCCAGCCCGTGTACCAGGACCACGCGCCGCGGTGCCGCTTGGCGAGCTTGCCCGCGGAGAAATACAGCGCGCCGCTGGTGGGATAGGCGGAGGTGATTTCCGCCATCGAGGCGCCGATGAACAGTACGAGGACCGAAACGCCTATCCAGCCGAACACCAGAATGAGTGGCCCGCCGGCATTCATTCCGAAGCCGAACGAGGAAAAGATGCCGGATATGATGTTGATGATCGTGAAGGAAATCGCGAAATTGTCGAATGCCCGGAAACGGCGGGTGAGTTTCCGGGGATATCCCATGGCGTGCAGGGTCGCGTCATCGTCCAGCGTGGGGGGCTGCTCCTCCCGCCTGCGGGCGCGTACCCGGGCGAGAAATGCGGAATCGGACACGGACGAACCTTTCCGGGGACGGTCAGTGAGGTGTCGGTGTGATGTGGGGGGAACGGCACTCACCCGGTGTCGGGGGAGTGCGGGACCGGGAGCCCGCAGCGCCTGCGGGCCCGGCTGAGCTGCTCGGCCGGGTCGCCGAAGCGGCTCCACGGCATCCGCGAGGCGTACGGGCCCATGGCCGTGAAGACCGCCCGCGCCTCGAACTCATGGCGCGCCATGCACAGCGCATGCGCCAGATACGCCAGGTCCAGCACGGGCGTGAAGCGGTAGCCGGCCACCTCCGGCAGCCAGTGCTGGTAGATCCGCAGCGCGACCTGCCGCCACTGCGGCTGCTCCCACGTGCGGTCGGCGAGCGGCGCGCCCGGGTCGTAATCCTCGACCGCGGCCACCAGCGGCAGCACCCGCAGCGCCGAGCCGGCCGGGGCGCGCTGCGCCAGGAAGGCGGCGACGTCCCAGGCGGCACCCGCCGACCCGCCGTGCCGCGCGAAGAAGCACGTCAGGAAGCGGTGGTGGGCCTCGCGGTGCCAGGGGTCCAGTCGCAGGATGTGCGAGAACAGCGACCAGGGGCCGGGCGGCGCGGTGATCAGGCCCTCCGGCGCCGGATCGAGGTGGCGCCGGAAGCGGGCCAGCGAGAGCCTCGCGGCCCATGGCGTCGGGTCCTTCGGCGCGAGCTCCGATGCCCGGTCGCAGGCGGCCAGCGCGATCCGGCTCAGCGTCGTGGCGTGCCGGTCGTGCGCCTCGGCGGCGCGGGCGGCGCGCAGCGCCGCGACCCGCGCCCACAGCAGCGCCGCCTCGGTGCCCGGCTCCTCGGCGAGCCAGCGCTCGGTCAGATCCGAATCGGCCGCCTCGGAGGCCAGTACCAGAGAACGGTGCGCCCGTACGCCGAAATCGTCGCGGCTCTCCTTCAGCACCTCCCGGGCGCTGAAGTAGCGTCCCGCCCGCACATCCATGCAGGCGCTCGCCAGCCGCCGGTCATCGGCCGCCGGATGCCATACGTAATGCCCTTCGAACAGGCCAGCGGCCATGCTGCGTGCCGTTCCTTCCCCCGTAATCAGCAATGGCGCCACACCTTACTCAGGTGTCGCAGGGGTCGAAAGTAGGCACTCGAGCAACTAATTTTCGGTGGCCGGTTGTCGACAGTTGTTGACAGGTTTTCCGTAAAGGGATCCGAAAAATCGTTCGCGGCTCTGTGCGCAGCAGCTCTAGGCTGTGGGCGCACGGGATCGCCGACGGGCGATCCGGCGACGACCGACGAACGAGGAGGTGTGGACCGATGGCTGTCACTGCGCTGGGCGCTGCCCGCATCCGGAAGATCATCCATCCCACCTCCGTGGTTCCCGGCTGACCTCAACTCACCTTCGGCGCGCCGGAGTTGCGCGCCCACCGCCGGGACCACCCGCTTCGAAGGGTCATCCCGTTGTCCGACATCACGTCCGACATCACCGCCGCGCACTCCCTCGCCGCCTACGGCTGGGACGAGGGCCATGCGCGGGAGTTCACCCCGTACGCCGAGCAGGGCCTGCTGCCCGGCCGCCTGGTCCGCGTCGACCGCGGCCGGGTCGACGCCGTCGTGCCCGGCGACGACGGCGTCCGTACCGTGCTCGCGAGCACCGCGCTCGTGGCCACCGGCGACCCGCTCAAGGTGCCGTGCACCGGCGACTGGGCCGCCATCGATCCCGGCAGCGGGCCGGACGCCGTCGTCCGCGCGCTGCTCCCGCGGCGCACCGCCCTGGTGCGGTCCGCCTCCTCCAAGCGCTCCGAAGGCCAGATCCTGGCCGCCAACGTCGACCACGCGATCGTCGCCGTCTCCCTCGCCGAGCCGCTCGACCTCGGACGCGTCGAACGCTTTGTGTCCCTGGCGTGGGAGAGCGGCGCCACCCCTGTCGTGGTGCTGACCAAGGCCGACCTGGTGCCGGACGCGGCGGGCCTCGCCCACCTCGTCGCCGACACCGAGACCGTCGCGCCCGGCGTGGCGGTACTGGCGGTGAGCGCGGCGACCGGCGCCGGCCTGGACGTCCTCGCGGCGGTACTGGCCGGCGGTACGTCCGTCCTGCTCGGCCGGTCCGGCGCGGGCAAGTCCACCCTGGCCAACGCGGTGATCGGCGCCGACGTCCAGGACGTGCACGCCGTACGCGACCGGGACGGCAAGGGGCGGCACACCACGACCACCCGCGATCTGCTGGTGCTGCCCGGCGGCGGGGTGCTGATCGACACCCCGGGGCTGCGCGGCGTCGGCATGTGGGACGCGGAGGAGGGGCTCGCGCGCACCTTCACCGATGTCGAGGAGCTGGCCGCGCGGTGCCGCTTCCACGACTGCGCGCACACCGCCGAGCCGGGGTGCGCCGTGCTGGAGGCCGTGGACGCGGGCGACCTGCCGCAGCGCCGCCTGGACAGCTACCGCAAGCTGCTCCGCGAAAACCAGCGCATCGTTGCCAAGACCGACGCCCGGCTCCGCGCCGAGCTGCGCCGGGACTGGAAACAGAAGCAGGCGCTCGGGCGGCACATGGGGGAGCGGAAGCGGGGTACCCGGCCGTAGCGGTCGGTCCCGGGCCGCCCGTCAGCGGGCGGCCCGGTCGCTTCGCGCGCCCGCGTGCCCCGAACGCCATGTCCGATTTCCGCCGGAAGCGGCTGCCGCGATCCCGCACACTGGACGGTGTGAAGGACGAAAGCAGCAGGTACGAGGCGGTGGCGAGCCGGGACGCGCGCTTCGACGGAGAATTCTTCTTCGCCGTGGTGACGACCGGCATCTACTGCCGCCCGAGCTGCCCCGCGGTCACCCCGAAGCGGGCCAACGTGCGGTTCTTCCCGTCCGCTGCCGCCGCCCAGGGCGCCGGCTTCCGGGCCTGCCGCCGCTGCCGCCCGGACGCCGTCCCCGGCTCGGCCGACTGGAACGTCCGTGCCGACCTGGTGGGCCGCGCGATGCGCTTCATCGGCGACGGCGTCGTCGACCGCGAGGGCGTCGCGGGCCTCGCCGCGCGGCTCGGCTACAGCGCCCGCCAGGTGCAGCGTCAGCTCACCGCCGAGCTGGGCGCCGGGCCGGTCGCCCTGGCCCGCGCCCGCCGCGCGCACACGGCACGCATCCTGCTCCAGACCACAGGGCTGCCGGTCACGGAGCTGGCGTTCGCCGCCGGCTTCGCCAGCGTGCGGCAGTTCAACGCGACGATGCGGGAGATCTACGGCAGCACCCCGAGCGAGCTGCGCGCCGCGGCACGCGGACGCACCGCGCGCGGGGAGCACGGCACCCCCGGTGGCATCCCGCTGCGGCTCGCCTTCCGGGGCCCGTACGCCGCCCGGGAGATCTTCGACGACCTCCAGGAAGCGGCCGTGCCCGGCGTCGAGGAGGTCACCGGCGCGCCGGGCGCCCGTACGTACCGCCGCACCCTGCGCCTCACCTACGGCACCGCCGTCGCCGAGGTCGGCGAACGCCCCGGCGGGCCCGCCGGACCGGCCCGCTCCGGCTGGCTCGACTGCCGGCTGCACCTCACCGACCTGCGCGATCTGCCCACCGCCGGCCAGCGGCTGCGCCGCCTGTTCGACCTGGACGCCGATCCGTACGCGGTCGCCGCCCGGCTGTCCGCCGACCCGCTGCTCCGGCCGCTGGTCGCGGCCCGCCCCGGGCTGCGCTCACCGGGCGCGGCCGACCCGGCGGAACAGGCGGTACGGACCGTGCTCGGCGGGCCGCCGGAGCGCGCCGCCGCCCTCGTACGGACGTACGGCAAGCCGCTGGACACTCCCGACGGCACGCTCACCCACCTCTTCCCGACGCCGGAGGAGCTGGCCGGGGCGGACGTCGGGGAGGGCGTGCGGGCACTGTGCGCGGCGCTCGCCGACGGCACGGTCGACCTCGCGGCGGGCGCGGACCGGGACGCCGCCGAACGCGCCCTCGCCGCGCTCCCGGGCGTCGGCCCCGCCGCCGCGGCGGTCATCAGGAGGCGCGCGCTGGGCGACCCCGACGTGGGCCCGCCGGACGCCGCCCCGGAGGCGGAGCACCGGCGCCCGTGGCGCTCGTACGCCTACCACTACCTCCGGCATGCGGGCTGCCACGCCGATGCATCACACGAACCCGAAGACCACGACCCGAAGGACAGCATCAACCATGCCGCTCTACACGCTGCTTGACAGCCCGCTCGGCCGGCTGACCCTGGTGGGCGAGCCGTCGGCCGACGCCCCCGGCGGCACGGTACTGACCGCGCTCTCCCTGCCGGACCAGAAGGGCGGCGTCGTACCGGAGGCCGGCTGGACCCGTGAACCGGCCGCCTTCGCCGAGGCGGAACGGCAGCTCGGCGAGTACTTCGCGGGCGAGCGCCGCGACTTCGCGCTGACCCTGGCCACCCGCGGTACCGCCTTCCGCGAGCGGGTCTGGACGGCGCTGGACGCCATCCCGTACGGCGAGACCGCCAGTTACGGGGAGATCGCCCGCCGCATCGGGGCCACGCGGCCCGCCGTACGGGCCGTCGGCACCGCGATCGGCGCGAATCCGCTGCTGATTCTGCGCCCCTGCCACCGCGTCATCGGAGCCGACGGCTCGCTCACCGGATACGCCGGCGGCCTGGACCGCAAGCGCACCCTGCTGTCCCTGGAGGGCTTCGACGCGGCCCGGTGACGCGTCGCGGAGCACTCTTTTGTGCACTGTTTCGCTGCCACTCGGCCATGGACAATACGGTCCATGGGTCAGCAGGGGGACACACGCGGACACGAAGAGCAGTGGTGGCGCGAGTTGTACGAAGCGGGCGACGGCAAGCCGGGTGACGCGGGGCCCTCGACCGCGCCGGACACGCTGGACGACCGCGTCGACTCGGTCCTGCGCACGCTGGACGCGGCGGAGGCGGCGACTGACGCCCCTGATGCGGTCGGCGTGCCCGAAGTGCCTGAAGCGGCCGACGCGTTCGAAGCGGCGTATGAGACCGACGGGACCGACGAGGCCGAGCCGCCCGTCCCCGTAGTGGAGTTCGTCGGAGACCGGCCGCCCACGTACGCGGCCGAACCCGTCGCGCTGCCCGCCGCCGACCCGGCCGACCTCGCCGGGCTCGTCCCGGACACCGAGCTGGACGGCGCGCAGTACGGCACGCTCACGCTGCGCGCCGCCTCCGTGCGCGGCGACTCCGCCCGGTACCGCGGCGACCCGCGCCGCGACGCCCTGCTCACCGCCCGCTTCGGTGCCGGGCGGCAGACCCTGGTCCTGATCGCCGTCGCCTCCGGTGCGCACGCCGCGCCCGAGGGGCACCGCGCGGCACGGGACGCCTGCCAGTGGATCGGCGCCGCCGTCGGCCGCTCCGCCGCGCGGCTGGCCGACGACATCCGTACCGGCCGCCGCGAAGCCCTCAAGTCCGGGCTGCAGCGGCTCACCGACCGCGGCTACGGCCGGCTGCGGGCCCGCGCCGCCGAGCTGGGCCTGGACCCGCGCGAGTACACCGCTTCGCTGCGCTGCCTGCTGCTGCCCGCCGACCCGGCGTGCCGCACCCGCGTCTTTTTCGGCCTCGGTGGCGGCGGCCTCTTCCGGCTCCGGGACGGCGTCTGGCAGGACCTGGAGCCGCCGCTGCACGTCGGCGTCAGCGGTGCACCGGGAGACGCCGACGACGCCGCTCCCGATGCCGGATCCGAAGCCGGTCCCGAAGCCGCTCCCGAACCCGTGGCTGAGCCGTTCCGCTTCCGCGCCTCCGTGGCCCGCTCCGGCGACACCCTGCTGCTGTGCAGCGCGGGGCTGGCCGAGCCGCTGCGCGAGGCGCCCGACTTCGCCGCGCGGCTGGCCGGGCGGTGGGCCGAGACCGAGCCGCCCGGACTGGCCGCCTTCCTGGCCGACGCCCAGCTGCGCCTCAAGGGCCACGCGAAGGACCGCACGGCCGCGGCGGTGTGGGACAGCTGAGCGCCCGGCCCGCAGCGCGCCGTACGCCTTCCGGGGCCGCCCCGGGAATGAGTGGTAGAACCGAACCGATGCCGCAAAGGCGGGCAAAGCGACTCCCCGCGGGCGGCGCGAGCCACTGATCCCCACCCGAAGGGCGTGCGCGCGATGGCGAAGCAGACCGTGGCCGAACAGTTCGTCGACATCCTGGCGCGCGCCGGGGTCAAGCGGCTGTACGGAGTCGTCGGCGACAGCCTGAACCCCGTCGTCGACGCCATCCGCCGCACCTCGGCCGTCGAGTGGGTCCAGGTCCGGCACGAGGAGGTCGCGGCGTTCGCGGCCGGCGCCGAGGCCCAGATCACCGGCCGGCTCGCCGCCTGCGCCGGTTCCTGCGGCCCGGGCAACCTCCACCTCATCAACGGCCTGTTCGACGCCCACCGTTCGATGGCCCCCGTACTGGCCCTGGCCTCGCACATCCCGTCCAGCGAGATCGGCACCAGCTTCTTCCAGGAGACCCACCCCGACCAGCTCTTCCAGGAGTGCAGCCATTACTGCGAGCTGATCTCCAACACCCGGCAGATGCCGCGCGTCCTGCAGACCGCCATCCAGCACGCGGTGGGCCGCAGCGGCGTCTCCGTGGTCGCGCTGCCCGGCGACATCGCGGGCGAGGAGGCACCCGAACGCGCCGAGGAACACGCGCTGGTCACCTCGCGGCCGTCCGTGCGCCCCGGCGACGCCGAGATCGCGCAGCTCGCCCGCATGATCGACCAGGCCGGCAAGGTCACGCTCTTCTGCGGCAGCGGTACGGCGGGCGCGCACGCCGAGGTCATGGAACTGGCCGAGAAGATCAAGTCGCCGGTCGGCCACGCGCTGCGCGGCAAGGAGTGGATCCAGTACGACAATCCCTACGACGTGGGCATGAGCGGCCTGCTCGGATACGGCGCCGCCTACGAAGCCACGCACGAGTGCGATCTGCTGATCCTGCTCGGCACGGACTTCCCGTACAACGCCTTCCTCCCGAAGGACGTGCCCATCGTGCAGGTCGACGTGCGCGCCGAGCACCTCGGCCGCCGCTCCACGCTGGACCTGGCCGTCTGGGGCGACGTACGCGAGACGCTGCGCTGTCTGACCCCGCTGGTCCAGGAGAAGAAGAACCGCCGCTTCCTGGACCGGATGCTGAAGAAGCACGCCGACGCGCTGGAGGGCGTGGTCAAGGCGTACACCCGCAAGGTGGACCGGCACGTGCCGGTCCACCCCGAGTACGTCGCCTCCGTACTGGACGAGGAAGCCTCGGACGACGCGGTCTTCACCGTGGACACCGGGATGTGCAACGTCTGGGCGGCGCGTTACCTCACGCCCAACGGGCGCCGCCGCGTCATCGGTTCGTTCACCCACGGTTCGATGGCCAACGCGCTGCCGCAGGCCATCGGCGCGCAGCTGACCGACCGCCGGCGGCAGGTCGTCTCGATGTCCGGTGACGGCGGATTCTCCATGCTCATGGGCGACTTCCTCACCCTGGTCCAGCACAACCTGCCGGTGAAGGTCGTGTTGTTCAACAATTCCTCACTCGGGATGGTCGAGCTGGAGATGCTGGTGGCGGGCCTCCCTTCGTACGGCACCGGCAACCAGAACCCCGACTTCGCGGCCATCGCCCGGGCGGCGGGCGCGTACGGCGTCCGCGTGGAGAAGCCCAAGCACCTGCGGGGCGCGCTGCGGGACGCCTTCAAGCACAACGGTCCGGCGCTCGTCGACGTCGTCACCGACCCGAACGCGCTGTCCATCCCGCCGAAGATCAGCGCCGACATGGTGACCGGCTTCGCGCTCTCGGCGGGCAAGATCGTGCTGGACGGCGGCGTGGGCCGAATGGTGCAGATGGCCCGGTCCAACCTCCGCAACATCCCACGCTTCTGAGCCGTTACCGTCCAGACAGGCACATGCCCCGCACCTGTGCCCGTCCGCGGCAGGAGGAATCAGGAGCTTCCGAGCTGCGCCGCGGTGCCGCGGCGGCCCCGGACACGGGCGTAGCCGCACCGGGCCACTCGGTGGACCCCGCGCCGCGATCTCCTCCGGGGCGCGGTGCACCGCCTGCGACAGCGGGCCGGTCGACAGCGAGGGCGAATTCGTCCTACGGACAGCCGTGTCGCGGTTGTATTTCCGCCCTTGTCATGACACCCGGCCGTGCCTTGGTCGGGACCAGCCGGGCAGCTCGTGGCATATGCGGAAGCAGGGGGCGAAGCTTGGGCGGTATCCCGGTGGGCATGCATCGATCTGAGGTTGTTCGAAAGATCGGGGATGAAGATCGGGGACACCGGAGCGCTCGGGGCGGGGAGGATGAATCGTCAGCCTGTACGGGGCGAGCAACTGCACGGACGGACCGACGGGCCGGTCACCGGCCCCCTCGGCGGCCGTGCCGGAACATGGGGGGAAGGGCAGCGGCCGAGGGCCGTCCGGCACCGGCTGCGCCGCGCCGACCTCACGGCGGTGGCGAGGGTCCGCAGGGACCTGCGCCAGCAGCTGGCCCATTGGGGGGACGCCGGCAGGTCGGACATCGCGGAGCTGCTCATCAGCGAGCTGGTCACCAACGCACTGGTGCACACCGACCGGGGCGCCGTGGTGACCGTGACGGTCACGGACCGCCTGCGGGTGGAAGTACGGGACTTCGTGTCCCGGCGGCCGCAGCCCCGCAGACCGACCACCGAAGGCACTTCGGGGAGAGGACTGATGCTGGTGCGCTCGCTCGCGGACGCCTGGGGCATACGGATGCACGGGGTCGGCAAGAGCGTGTGGTTCGAACTGGGCCATACGGCGGTGTGAGCGCCGGTGCTCGGCGAACGTGCGGCGGGCCGCCCTCCAAGGGGCGGCCCGCCGCTCTGCTGTCACGTTCCGCTCGGCTCGCTCAGCACACTCAGTTCGCTCAGCCGAACTGCCGCTCGATCTCGGCGAGTTTCTCCTCCAGGGAGTCCAGCCGGGGGATCGTCTGCGTGTCGTCCTCGGCGGTGAGGTCCACGGTCCGTGCGCCCGGCCGGTCGGCGCGGCCGGTCACGGCCTTCAGCGTGGGGCGCGACCGCCGCCGGCCGCCCTCCGCTTCGAGGCCCGGGCCCTCGGCCGGGGGCGGCGCCTCGACCGCCTGCCCCTCTATTGCCCGGCCCCCGGCCGTATGGTCTCCGACCGTACGGCCCTCGGCCCCGGAGCCCTCGATCGCCGGCGCTTCGGCCTGCTGTGCCACCGGCCGCCCGGCCGCCATGGCCGGCAACTGGCGGGCGTGGCGCCCCCACCGGTGCTGCCGGTTCAGCGCCTTCACCCGGGCCCGGTCCAGCTTGTCCTGCTCGCGCCGGCGGCGCCGCGCCTCCTCCTTCTCGCGGCGGTCCTCGCGTACCTCGTCGACCGCCTCGTCCAGGCTCCGCACGCCCTCCAGCAGCATCAGCGACCAGGCGGCGAAGGTCTCGCGCGGGGCACGCAGCCAGCGCACCATCCGGATCTGCGGCAGCGGCCGCGGCACCAGGCCCTGTTCGCGCAGCGCCGCCCTGCGGGTCTGCTTCAGCGCCCGGTCGAAGAGGACCGCGGCCGACAGCGACATGCCCGCGAAGAACTGCGGCGCGCCCGCGTGGTCCAGGCCGCGCGGCGCGTGCACCCAGTTGAACCACGCGGCCGCGCCCGCGAACGTCCACACCAGCATCCGGGAGCCGAGCGCCGCGTCACCGTGGCTGGCCTCGCGCACGGCCAGTACGGAGCAGAACATCGCGGCGCCGTCCAGGCCGAACGGCACCAGGTACTCCCAGCCCCCGGAGAGGTTGAGGTTCTGCCGGCCGAAGCCGACCAGGCCGTGGAAGGAGAGCGCGGCCGCCACCGCGGCGCAGCAGAAGAGCAGCAGGTAGGACGCCGAACCGTAGATCGCTTCCTTGCGGCGCCGGCGTTCCTCGCTGCGCTCCCAGGAGTCGTCGGCCGCCTTGTCGGCGTTCTGCTTGCCGCGCCGGACCACCGCCACGGCTGCCGTGACGCCGATGAGCAGCAGGGCTCCCGGGACGAGCCAGTCCAGCGATATGTCCGTCATTCTCATCTGGGACCCCTTGCATCGCGGTACGCGTTTCGCGCGACATCCTGGCGGAGTCGGCCGGTACGGCAGGGGTTTTCGTGGCAAGAGGACGCCAAGGAGGCGCCTCGGCCCACCGAGAGGGGCGAACTGTTCGTACACCCTTCAGGCAATCGGCAGTTGAGTTCGATTACCGCCACTCGATCGGGTGGCGAGAGAGTGGATCGCTGTGGTGGGGGAGCGGAGCGCTCGGGTCAGGCGCTCGCGGTGAGCCGCGCGACCCGGTCGGCGTCGCACGTGCGCGGGCAGGTGACGCAGGTGTCCTCCGGTCGCACCGTGTAGAACATGCAGCAGCTGGCGCGGTCCCGCGTCGGCAGCGCCTCGCCGGCCGGGCCGGTCAGCTCGCGGAAGCCCGCGCCGCCGACGTACGGCGCCGTCGAGCCCGGCAGCAGCCGTGCCACCTCGGCCACGGCGCGCGGCTCCTCGCCGAGCAGATGGCCGAGGTACCAGAGCCCCTCGACGATCTCGTCCGTCGCCATGCCCCACAGGGCGCGCGGGCCGCGCCGCACGCGGGGCCGGAAGCCGTCCAGTACCGGCCCGAGGTGCTCGGCGACCGCCGCCCGCACCTCGGCGCGCAGCGCCTCCTCGTCGGCCACGACCACGGCACCCGGCAGCCCGGCCGCCGGGTCGTCGGGCAGGCACGCGAAGGAGGTGATCCGTACGGCCGCGTGGCCCAGCTCGCGCGGGAAGAAGACGGCACCGGCGGGCAGCCGGGGCACCCGGCGGTGCAGGAACCACGGCATGGTGATCAGCAGGCAGGCCGGCCAGGCGTACCGGTGCAGGCCGAAGCTGGCGACCACGTCCGGCCGGGCGCGCTTCCCGTAGTTTTTGATCACCTGCGCGTCGTCCCAGGCCAGGAAGGCGTCCAGGGCCTCGCCGCCGGCCGCCAGCTCCGCCGCGCTCGTCCAGCCCTCGCCCGCCGGGGCCGCGTCCTGGGGCCCGAGCTCGGTCACCCGCAGGCCCGGGAACACCTTGGTGAGCCGGGCATAGGAGCCGGTCACGGGGGAAGGGGACGGCGGGGCGGCGAGGACGGAAGCATTCATGCGGAGGACCACCGAATCGCGTTGTAGGCAGGTAAGGCTTACCTTAGCGGAACTCTCCGAGGTTTGAACTGCGGCAGGGGCCGCCTATGGTGCACAAGGACATCAGGAGGTACCCCATGGAGCAGCGCGGAGCGGAAGAGCCGCCGCGGATACGCGCCCGCGTGCCCGCACAGGGGCGCCCCGAGGCGGCACGCGGACGGCACCCGGCCGACGGCGACGGCGCCGTCACCCACGCCGTCGCGGCCCCGCCCGCGGTGTCCCC
>NZ_NHSG01000268.1:0-28071 GCF_020024005.1 Streptomyces purpurogeneiscleroticus | reverse complement strand
CTCCGGCCCCCGCCCGGACTCCGCCGGGACCGCGGCGTCCCCCGACGACGACGCAGCGGACGGACGGCTGCTGGGAGACGGTCATGACGAACTGGTCAGTGAATTCCTCCGGCTCCGGCGGCGGAGACTCGTGCTGCTCGGTGAACCCGGCGCGGGCAAGACCGTACTGGCCATCCTGCTCACTCTCGCCCTGCTGGAACACCGCCGGGACCACGACGGTCCGGTGCCCGTTCTCCTGTCGCTCTCGTCGTGGGACCCGCGTACCGAGCACGTGCACACCTGGATGGTCCGGCGGCTGATCGAGGACTACCCGGCCCTCGCCAATACCGATGTCTTCGGGCCGGACGCCCCCCGCCGCCTGGTCACCGACGGACGGATACTGCCCGTCCTCGACGGTCTCGACGAGATGCCCGCCGTCCTCCACGGGGCCGCGCTCGAAGCCCTCGACCGGATCGATCCCCGCACCCCGCTGGTGGTCACCTGCCGCAGTGCCGAGTACGAAACCGCTGTCGCCGGCAGTGGCACGGTGCTGACCACGGCGGCGGTGGTCGAACTGGAGCCGGTGGAAGTACGCGAAGTACTCACTTTCCTCGACGCGGGAGGAGTGACCCGGGGGGAGCGCTGGATTCCTGTACTGGCTCATCTGCGTGAGCATCCGCAGGGTCCGCTCGCCCAGGCCCTGTCGTCGCCGCTGATGACCTCTCTGCTGCGTACGGTCTACCGCGGCCGGGCGAACGACCCCGCCGAACTGGTGGATCCCGGCCGGTTCCCGGACCGGACAGCCATCGAAGGGCATCTGCTGGACGCGTTCCTCCCGGCCGCCTACCAGGACGTACTGGCGCTGCCCGCACCGGAGCAGTCGCGGGCCGGGCCGCCACGCTACCCACCCGAACTGGCCATCAAATGGCTGACGTTCCTCGCGACTCACCTTCACGACAGGCACTCGGGGGACCTGGTGCTGTGGCAGCTGCACAGCGGTCTGCCTCCGGGCGGGCGCCGCGCGGTCGGTATCGCACTGCAGTTGGCGACCGGGGGCTTCGCCGGGCTCGGCATTGCGGCGGGGGCCGGGTGGGACGTGGGGATGGCCGCCGGGCTCGCAGGCGGCTTCGGCGCCGGACTGGTCGCCGCTCCCCCGGCGCACCCGGGCTGCGTCAACCTGCAGATCCGGGGCCGGCTGCGGTTGATCGGCAGGAAGTTCGCCGTGGGCCAGGTGCTCGGTTTCATGACCACCGTCGGTGCCCTCACCGCCGCCGCGCTCGCCGCCGTGCTGGGATTCGGCCTCGTGGGCGGGCTGGAGGAGGTGCTGAAAGTGGGATTCGCCGTAGGGCTCGGAACGGGGATCGCCTTCGGGGCAATGATGTGCCTCAACACGCCCGCGGACGCGATCCGTGCGCCCAGCCCCCGGTCCGTCCTGGGGGACGACCGTACGGTCAGCGGCATCCGTGCCGTGGTGGAGACGCTGGGGTCCGGAGTGCTGTGCGGGGCCCTCATCGGGCATCCCCAGTTCAGGATCTCCGTCGACATCGAGACCGCGCTCTTCTTCGGGCTGGGCAGCGGCCTGGCCGTCGGCCTCGCCGGCCGGTTCGCGTCGCGCTTCCAGACCGGTCTGGCGGCCAGCGCATGGGCCTGGTACTCCGCCAGCCACTGCTGGCTGGCGCTGCGCGGCCGCCTCCCGTGGCGGCTCATGCGCTTCCTCACCGACGCTCACCGGCGGGGCGTGCTGCGGCAGACCGGTGCCGTCTACCAGTTCCGGCACGCCCGCCTCCAGGACCGCCTGGCCGAGTCGGCTTCCCACACCTCCGGGCCGTCCTGACGGCCACCGCCCGGTGGCAGAGGTTCCGTGCGCACCTGTTCCTGCGACGTCACGATGCGGAAGTGCGTGCGGAGCCCGAGGAGTACCAGCAGGTGGCGGATGGCGGGCTGCCGGCATACGAGCACCAGTTCTCCGCCCCGGTCCGCCACGCGCCGCCGGACACGGCAGAGCAGCCCGATACCGGAACAGTCGAGAAAATCCACCTCGTCGAGCACGAGCACGAGGCGGGGAGCGGGCTCGGACGTCACACCGTCGAGGACGGGGCGGACCTCCGCGACCGCCGAGATGTCGATCTCACCCCGGAGCTTCGCGACCCAGCCGCCTCGCCCCTGCTCCAGGCGCACGAACCCCGTCGACGGTACGTCCTGCTGGCGCATGTCGCATCACCTGCTGCCCCTTCCCGGGACGCGAGTTCATCAGTGATACGAGTCGCCGAGGTCCGGGGCGACAACCTGTGGGAGGAGCGTACGACGGCCCGTCCGGTGGCGGAACACTGGCGGACGTCCCCCGGCGGACGACGGTACGGCTCACGACCGTTTCCGCCGGGCTCCCCGAGCGACGACCAGGCCCGTCAGGAGGGCCGTACGGGAGCCGAGCTGTGCCCACGTGCCACGCCAGGTCAGCAGAGCGATCGCGGCAGTCGGCAGCTTCTCCCGGACCTGCTCCAGTTCCGGTCCGACGCCGTCGCCGGCCACCATCAGGATCGCGTCCCGCAGGCTGGGATTGTGGCCGACCACCAACAATGTCGGCACGTGTGCGGGCACTTCGTGCACGACGGCCAGGAGTTCCGGTACGGACGGAGCGTACAGCCGCGACTCGTACCGCACCGGTGGCAGCCCGGCCAGTTCCGCAGCGGCCAGCTCCCACGTCTCCCTCGTTCGGCGGGCCGTGGAGCACAACACCAGGTCGGGCAACCAGTCCGCCTTCACCAGCAGACGCCCCGCGACCCGTGCGTCATGGCGGCCACGATCGGAGAGTGGCCGCTCGTGGTCCACCGTCCCCGGAGGACGGGCCGCTTTGGCGTGCCGCAGCAGCAGCAAACGCCGTAGGGGTGAGTTCATCATGTGACAGCCCATAACGTCGAGGTCACCGATGTCGGGGGCGTGCGTCCTGGCGGTGACCTCGTACGCGAGGGCGCAGACCACAGACATCAGGCATCGGACAGCGTGCCGGTCAGGCACACAGTACGCGGAGACCGGGCGAGTCGGTCCCGGCAGTGACAAGCCGTCAGCCTCCCTCATCACCGGTCGGTTTGGCACGCGTCACTGCCCGTACATGCCGGCCATTCACCCGCTACGGGGGATGCCGTCCGGTGCAATGCGTCGCTCAATGGCATACAGCCCCTACGGAGGGAGGCGCATGATGACCGAGACCGGGCCCATACAGCTGCTGGCGATCGCCTTCGGTCCGGACGCGACGTTCGAGGGGCGCATCATCGAGGAGCTGGAGGAGCTCACGGCCGCGGGCCAGATCATCGTTCTGGACCTGCTGGTCGTGCAGAAGGAGACCGGTGGTGATCTCGTCGCCCTGGACTTCCAGACCGAAGGCATGGGCGACACGATCAGCGCGCTGCTCGGGCTGCAGCCAGGCAGCATGCGGGAAGCGGAGAAGGCGTTCCCCGCCCTTGCCCAGGGCCATGCCTTCGGGCTCGCCGCGGACGACATCCGGCAGCTCGCGGACTCCCTGGAACCGGGCACCACAGCCGGTTTCCTCCTCCTCGAACACCGGTGGGCGAGGCGGTTGCGGAGCGCGGTCCGCGAGCAGGGTGGCGTTCCCGTGGCCGAGGGGTTCCTCACCGAAGAAGTGCTGGCACCCATAGCCGCGGAACTGATCGCCGCCGCTGCGGAATTCGACAAGGAGGGGGCGGAAAAGGAGACGGCGGAAGCCACGGAAGGAACCACCGCCGGAACCACGGAAACCACACACAGGGCCGGCGACCGGCCCGACGACGCCCAGGAGGATGGCATGACCGGACTTGTGGTGCTCGGCTTCTCCGACAGGGAACAGGCCGAGGCCGTCATGCGTCTCAGCAGCCAGCTCTCCCGTGAGGAGCTGCTCGACCTGGAGGACGCCGCACTGGCCTGGCGCAGCCAGGACGGCAAGGTGCACGTACAGCAGGCCCACAACCCCACCGCCACCGGAGCGGCCACGGGTGCCCTGTGGGGGACTCTGTTCGGCATGCTGTTCCTGATGCCCGTGTTCGGCGCCGCGGCAGGTGCCGCGACCGGTGCCGTCGCCGGCAAGCTCCGGGACGTCGGCCTGAACGACGCGTTCATCAAGGAGACGGCCGGGGCCCTGGAGCCCGGGCGTGCCGCGGTCTTCGCGCTCGTCCGCCGGTCCACTCCCGACCGGGTACGGGAGGCGCTGCGCCCCTTCCACCCCACGGTCCTGCACACCTCGCTCACCAAGGAGCGCGAGGAGGAACTCATCGCCGCTCTCCACGGTGTGTGATGAGCGGGAAGCTGTCCCGTCCCCTCGCCGTGCTGGTCTGCGCCGCACTCGCTGCCGTCTCCGTCGCGGGCTGCGGAGACGACCACGAGCCCGACCCGAAGCGCGGGCAGCAGTGGGGGCTGGACGCGCTGAGGATGCCGGCGGCGTGGAACACCGCGCGAGGGGACGACACGGTGATCGCCGTGGTCGACACCGGAGTCGACCTCGACCACCCGGACCTCAAGAGCCGTCTGGTGCGAGGTACCGACATGGTCGACGGTGACGGCAACCCGGAGGATCACAACGGCCACGGCACGCACGTCGCCGGGATCGCGGCTGCGGCCACGGACAACGGCGTGGGCATCGCGGGCGGCGCACCCGGCGCCAAGATCATGCCGGTCCGGGTCCTGACGGCGGCCGGTTCCGGCGACAAGGAGGACATCACCCGCGGCGTGGTGTGGGCGGCCGAGCACGGTGCCGACGTCATCAATCTCTCGCTCGGCGAGACCGGTCTCATGGCGAAACTGCTGCGCGGTGGCACCCTCAACAGGGCCATCGCCACGGCGCATGACGAGGGGGCGGTCGTGGTGGCGGCGGCGGGCAACGAAGGAACCGAGACACAGCCGTACCGGCTGACCACGCCGGTACTGGTCGTCGGCGCCAGCGACCAGCACGGCAGGCCCGCGAGCTTCTCCAACTTCGGCGCACAGGGCGCCGTCACCGCCCCCGGCGTCGACATCCTGTCGACGCTGCCCACCTACACCACGCCGCTGACACGCGACAACACTTCCGGGTACGGGAAGCTGGACGGCACCTCCATGGCCACGCCCTACGTCTCCGCCGTGGCGGCCCTCCTGCACCAGCAGGGCCGTACCCCCGACCAGATCATCACCGATCTCAAGGAGACCGCCCGCAATCCCCAGCAGCTGTCGAAGCTGGGTCTCGGGATCGTCGACGCACAGGCAGCGGTGGCTCGCGGCACTCCTCCGGCCTGACGCGCCGGCCGGAGGGCGAGCCGACGGATGCGTCACCAGTGCGGCTCCGGATGGAGGTAACCATGGTGGGGGACACACCGGAACCGCCGGCCGGCCCGTCACCGGGTACGGACACCGCGGCGGCGGAGAAGGGCACCCGGCCGTCGCCGGGGTCCCGGAAGCGCCGGGAGCTGTTGTCCGTCACACTCCCCGGCTGTTGGGGAGCGCTCCTGTTCGCCTGCCTCTCCTTCACCCCGTCGCTGCTCCCGCGCGGCGGCATCCTGCAGGGCCTGATCTGCGGTATCAACGCGGCCCTCGGGTACGGCGCCGGGGTGCTCGCCGCGTGGGTGTGGCGTGCGTTCGCCGATCGCGGGCCGCGGCCCCCGCAACGCCGGTCGTGGACCGTCTTCTTCCTCAGCGCGGTGATCCTGTTCGGCGTCTTCTTCGGCTTCGGGCAGTACTGGCAGCACGAGATCCGCCGGCTGATGGGAGTGACCCACTACAACATCCCGCTCGCCGTCGTCGCACCGCTCATCGCGGCGCTGGTCTTCTGCCTCCTCCTGCTGACCGCGCGCGGCATCCGCGGCCTGTACCGCTGGTTGACGGGCCTGCTCAAGCGCTGGATCGGGCCGCGCGCGGCGACCGCCGTCGGCTGGACCGCGGTCGCCGGGCTCGTCTGGGCACTCGTCACCGGCCTGCTGCTCAACGGCTTCGTCAGCGTCGCCAACGAGGCGTTCTCGGTACGTGACACCACGACGGAGGAGGGGGTTGAGCGGCCCACGACGACCTTGCGCTCGGGTGGGCCGGGCTCGCTCATACCATGGGACCAGCTGGGCAGGCAAGGACGCAACTTCGCCGGCACCGGCCCCTCGGCAGCCGACATCGAGAAGTTCACCGGCCGTCCGGCGAGGGAGCCGGTCCGGTCCTACGCCGGGCTGGCGTCGTCCGGCAGCGCGGAGTCCCGGGCCGCCGAAGCGGTCGCCGACCTGACCCGCCAGGGCGGCTTCCAGCGCAAGAACCTCCTCGTGGTGACGACCACCGGAAGTGGCTGGGTAGACCCCGCCTCGGTGGACACCTTCGAGTACCTCAGCGACGGGAACTCGGCCACCGTCGCGATCCAGTACTCCTACCTCCCGTCCTGGATCTCCTACCTGGTCGACCAGACCAAGGCCCGCGAGGCGGGCCGCGCCCTCTTCGACACCGTCTACGAGAGCTGGTCGAAGCTGCCGCCGGGCGACCGCCCCCGGCTGTTCGTCGCCGGGGAGAGCCTGGGGTCGTTCGGCGGCGAGACCGCCTTCAGCGGGGAGTTCGACCTGCGCAACCGCACCGCGGGGACACTGTTCGCCGGGCCGCCCAACTTCAACACACTGTTCCGGGAATTCAGTGACCACCGGGACGCCGGCCGTCCGGAGGTGCAGCCCGTGTACAAGGACGGGCGGACGGTGCGGTTCGCCAACGATCCGGCCGCCGAGATCCCACCGGTGGACCGGCCTTGGAAGGACAGCCGCGTCCTCTACCTCATGCACCCGTCCGACCCCATCGTCTGGTGGAGTCCGCACCTCGTCTTCAGCCGGCCGGAATGGATCGGCCAGCATCCGGGCGAGGACGTGCTCAAGCAGATGCTGTGGCTGCCCTTCGTGACCTTCTGGCAGGTCACCGCGGACCTTCCGTTCTCCACCGACGTTCCGAGCGGCCACGGTCACAAGTACGCCGCCGAGTACGTCGACGGCTGGAACGCCGTCATGCGGCCCGCAGACGTCACCGCCGAGGACCTCGACCGCCTCAAGGACATCATCGCGGCCGGAAAGTGATCACGTACGGTACGCACCCCACGCGTCCGCTGCCCTCCCCGGTCACCGCAGCAGGAAGCCCACCAGGTAGCCGAACGCGTTCAGCGCCCCATGCAGACCCATGGGCGCCAGCAGGCTGCCGCTGCGGCGGCGCAGCTCGCAGAAGAGCACGCCCGCAGCCCCGGTGAACAGCACCGCGGCCGCGACGGCGACGGCCGCACCGAGCGCGGAACGGCCGAACACCGGCGTCAGCACAGGCTTCGCGGCCGCCAGGTGCAGCGACGGCAGCACATGCCACAGCCCGAACAACACGCTCGACACCACAGTCGCCCGGACCGTGCCCCGGGCCCGGCGCACCAAGCCGTACAGCACACCCCGGAAGGCGACCTCCTCCAGCAGCACCGTACCGAGCGGAACCGTGACCAGGACGCGCAGTGCCACCTGGCCGCCGGTCAGCTCTGCGTACCTCTCGTCCGCGAACAGGTCCCGGGTGGCAGGCAGCAGCGCCGCCACCGCGTAGACCGCGCCGACCAGCCCGGCCAGCACCATCGCCCAGCGTGCGCCGCGTCCGAGCGTGGCACGGTCCAGTCCCGCGTCCGCCCAGGTGCCGCCGGCCCGGAACAGCACGCCCAGCAGCAGTGCGCTGACCACGACAGCGGTCAGCACACTGCAGGACGGCGCCCACCGGTTGTTGGCCAGGTTGGCCAACGCCAGCACGGCCACGGTGACGCCCACGGCTGCACCAGTACCCATCGGCCGCGACGCGCGCAGGCAGTTGCCGACCGGCCCGGTTCCCTTTCGGCTCATGACATGCTCCTTGAAGAGACTGTCGGGCGAGGACCGGTGGCGACGTACCGGCCGTTGCACTCGTCCCGGCGTCCGGCGACCGTCGCACGCTCGCCCCGAGGGGTGACGCAGAAACCTCGTGCCGTGGGATGCTGGACGCTCGTGCCGTGGGATGCTGGATGCTCGGCCAAGGGGGTGTGGACATGGCTGATGGATCCCCGACCGCACGTCGGCATTTGGAGAAACCACCGCCCGATGCACCGGCATCGGATCCCCGGGTCACCACGCTCTCCATAGGGAGCATTGTGCTCGCCGCCTGCGTGCTGTTCCTGGTCGGCATGTTCCACGCCCTCGTGGGGCTGGCCGTCCTCATCGACCAGGAGATGCTGTCCCCGCCGGACAGCTACCTCTTCGCATGGGGTACGTACGGCTGGGGGTGGCTCCACCTCGGATTCGGCGTCGCGGCAGTGATCGCCGCAGTGAACCTGTTCAGCGCACGGCCCTCCGCCCGCGTCATCGGCATCGTCGTGGCGTTGCTGAGCGTGGTGAAGAACTTCTTCTTCGCGCCCTATTCCGGTATCTGGTCGGCGATCATCGTGGGCATGGACGTACTGGTCATCTGGGCCCTGACCCGCTACGGCCCCGAGCAGGCGCAGAAGGTGTACGGGGCACGCCCGCAGTGACGCAGTGAAGGGCGGGGCACAGACTCACCGGAGAACCAACACCGACCTGTTGATCACTGCGCCAGATCGAGAAACTCCCAGCGCGCTCCGGGCTGTGCACCGCTGAGCCATTTCCCGCAGTTCTGCAGGACCACCGGGCTCGAGGTGATGTGCTGGGTGCCTGTGCCGAGGTCCCGCAGGAACCGGTCGATCGGCCCGCGCCGGATCGCCGTCGTCCCCGCCCATCGGTGCACCGTCTGCCCCACGTCCTGCACGGTCCACGTCGCGTGATGGAGCGCCAGCCTGAGCAGTGTGTCCTGCTCGGTACTCAGCAACTCGCCCGCCTCCAGCGTGGCTTCGTTACCTTCCCATACCTCCATCGCCCACGCCCGCGCCGAACGAAGCCTGGCTTCGGCGGTCGCGTACTCCGCGTGGAACTGCGTGGTGTCGACGGCGGCGTTCCGCGTGCCGGATTTGGCCGCGGCGACCGACTTCAGTTCATCGAGCAGCCGCCGCCCGACACCGAGCGCCCAGCCGGTGTGCCCGATCGCGGCCATGTTGACCAGGCCGAGGCGGTAGATCGCGCCACCGTTCGCCGGGGTGGTCGTCGTGGCGCGGTAGGTATGCGTCGCCGGGACATGCACGTCGGCGCAGTGGTAATCGATACTGTGCGTCGCACGCAGCCCGAGTACATCCCAGTTGTCGACGAGCTCCACCTGCGCCTTCGGCATCGCCAGCACCCGCAGCTCCCCGGTGCCCTCGACCTGGATCGCGCTGTGGATGTGGGTGGCGTGCGCCATACCGGAGGCGAACTGCCAGGAGCCGCTCACCAGATAGCCGTCCTCCACCGGGACGGCCCGGCCGGGCCGGGTGCCGTGCCCGGCCAACAGCGCGTACTTCCCGCCCGCGACATCCGGGAACAGGTCGGCCGCCGCCACGCCATCGAGGTAGGCAGCGGTGGTGCCGGTCACCAACTGCAGTGCCATCATCGTCCAGCCGGCCGCGGCATCGTGATAGCTGATCCGCTCGACCGTCTCGATCAGTTGCCGCGGGGAGAACTCGTGGCCGCCGAGATTCTGCGGCAGCGCGGCCCGGACGGCCCCGGCGTCCAGCAAGGCCCGCGCGATGTCCTCGGTGAGCCTGCCGAGTTCCTCGGCCGCGCCCGCCTTCGCCTCGAGCGCCCCGCCGAGTGCGTCGATCCGCTCGAGCATCGCGGGAAATTCCGGGCTGACATGTAATCCGGCCGAGACCGACATGGCTGGTCGCTCCTCGTCATCAGCGTCAGTACTGAATCAGCGTCACCTTGGCGAGGGCAGCCGTACGCGGTGAAAACCTGCTTCGGGCGATCCCCCGCGTCGCCCGAAGCAGGTGTCTTGGCCGGATACCGCGCCGGGGTGGGGCCGGTGTCCGGTGACTCGCTGAGTATATTGGCCGAGAGCCAGTCAACGCAGGAGTTACAGCATGTCCCCCCGCAGCGCATCGGTCAACGAAGAATTGCGGCGGCGTTCCCGGGAACGGCTGCTGCAGGCGACGGTCGAGCTGGTGGACGAGCGGGGGTACGAAGCGACGACGCTGGGGGACATCGCGGAGCGGGCCGGGTCGGCGCGTGGCCTGATCTCGTACTACTTCCCCGGCAAGCGGCAGCTCCTGCAGTCCGCCGTGCACCGGCTGATGCATCTGTCCCTGGAGGCCGGGCTGAGCAGGGAGCCGTGTCCGGACGGGCCGGACGCCGGGCGCGAGTTGCTGGCCCGGGCGATCGACGCGATCCTGGGGCTGGCCCGGGACCGGCCGAAGCTGATGCGGACGCACATGGCGGGCATTCTGACCGCCGAGGGATTCATCCAGTGCCCCGAGCAGCAGCGGCTCGCGCAGCTGCTGCGGGACACGGTCGTGGCGTACGGCTCGGCCGACCCCGACACCGACTATCCGCTGCTGCGCGCGCTGCTCATGGGGGCCGTGGTCGCCGTACTGCTGCCGGGCGCGCCGATGCCGGTCACCCGGCTGCGGGGCGAGCTGTTCCAGCGGTACGGGCTGGACTGGGAGCTCGGCGCCCCGCCGGACGGTGACGACGGTCGAGAACCGTCCGGCGGGGTGCTGCCGGACCCCGGTGGCGCCCGGCCGGCGGTGGCCGGGCCCCGTCAGCAGTAGGCGGGATCCGTCAGCGGTAGTCGGGCTGGGTCTGGACGTTCAGTTCCGAAAGGCGGACCGAGCGGGCGCTGTCCGTACGGGGGTCGTTGATCTTCAGGACGTCGAACCCCTTGGCCATGTCGTTGGAGTAGATGTGGCCGTTGTAGTAGTACGCGGACCAGGAGCCGCCGCCGACAAGGGCGTCGGCGGAGATCGGGCCGCGCTCGAAGTAGCCGATCTCCTTGGGCGCGGTGGAGTCGGTGAAGTCCCAGATGGAGACGCCGCCCTGGTACCACGCCTGCACCATGATGTCGCGGCCCTTGACCGGGATGAGCGAACCGTTGTGCGCGACGCAGTTCTCGGTGTCGGCCTGGTGGCGCGGGATCTTGTAGTAACTGCGGAAGACGAGCTTGCGGTCGTCGCCCTTGCCGGTGATGTCGTAGATGCCGTCCGCGCCGCGGTTCGGGCCGATCCTCTCGTTGCAGGTCGCGGCCCCGCCGCCGCCCAGCTCGTCGGTGAAGACGACCTTGTTGCCGCTCTCGTTGAACGTGGCGGAGTGCCAGAAGGCGAAGTTGACGTTGTCCTGGACGCGGTCGATGACCTTGGGGGCGGCGGGGTTCTCGATGTCGAGCAGGATGCCGTCACCCATGCACGCGCCGGCCGCCAGCTTCAGCTTCGGGAAGGTGGTGAGGTCGTGGCAGCCCGTGGTCTTGGAGACGCCCGGGTTGGTGGGGCCGCCCGGGTTGCCGCCGTCGGGGAAGAGCACGGGGAAGTCGACGACCGCGGCCTTCTCGGGGGCCGAGCGCGGCACCTTGATGACGGAGATCCCGTCGTGCGGCGGCTTGCAGTCGGGGAACGTCTCGCTGGGCGAGTAGGAGGAGACGTAGACGTAGACGTTCTTGCGGTCGGGCGCGAGGGTGTGGGTGTGCGAGCCGCAGGCGGTCTCGACGGCGGCGACGTACTCGGGGTTCTCCTTGTCGCTGATGTCGAAGACCTTCATGCCCTCCCAGGAGGACTTCTCGGTCGCGGGCTGCGTGGTGCTGCTGCAGGAGTCGTCGCTGCGCGAGGAGTCGGTGGAGAGGAAGAGCAGGTCCCCGGAGACCGAGACATCGTTCTGGGCGCCGGGGCAGAGGACCTGACTCACGGTGCGGGGCGCGCTGGGCCGGGATATGTCGTAGATCGCGAAGCCGTCGTAGTTGCCCGCGAACGCGTACTTCCCCTGGAAGGCGAGGTCCGAATTGGTGCTCTTCAACGCCGTCTTGGGGAGGTTGGCGAGGTGCTGGACGTTGTCGCTGTGGACGATCTCGTCCACGCCGGGGATCTCGCCGTTCTCCATGGCCGCCTTGGTGTCGGCGCGCTGACTGCTGCTCACCTCCCGCTTTACGGGCGGGGAGTCGCCCGGGTCCGGGGTGGCGGCGGCCGGGCCGGCCGCGAACAGCGAGGCGACCAGGCCGCAGGCGGCCACGGCCGCGCGGAGGTGCCCGCGCCGGCCTGCGAGAAGCCGGCGTGCGAGTGGTCTTCGTACCGTTGGTGCCGTGGATCTGTGCGTCGACGACGTCACAGTGTCCTCCCTTGAATCCGTTCGGGGTGGGGAACGGTTGTTCTGGGCCTGGGTTTGACCCTGGGTAGTATCGCGCCGCTCATGTACATCTCAATAGGGGGCAATGAAGATGTCATTCGTGGGCAACGAACGGGCCGGTCTAGGACGGGAGTTCGCAGTGAAGCGTGCCGGGCGTGCCAGGAGATCCGCCGCCGGAGTCGTCGCGGCCGTCGCCGTCGCGGTCCTCGGGCTGAGCGGTTGCGAGGCGGGCGGCGGGCGGGCCGACGCGACCTCCGGCGACGCCGGGCAGCAGGTCATCGCGCCCGGGAAGCCCGGCGAACCGGCCCGTACGCTCTCCGCCGACGAGGCGCGCAAGGAAGTCGGCGACGACTCGCCGAACTCCGCCGACTTCTCGTACCTCCAGATGATGATCGAGCACCACCGGCAGGCCCTGGTGATGACCGAACTCGCGGACAAACACGCCGAGTCGGCGACGGTACGGCGGATCGCCGTCCGGATCGACGCCGCCCAGCGGCCCGAGATCGACGCGATGAAGGGCTGGCTGACGACGCACGGCGGGCCGCGCGAGCAGCACGGGAAGCACGGGAAGCACGGGAAGCACGGGCACAAGGACCACGCCGACATGCCCGGCATGGCGACCGACGCCCAGCTCGACCGGCTGCGCGCGGCCCGTGGCGAGCGCTTCGACGCGCTCTTCCTGAAGCTGATGATCACCCACCACCAGGGCGCGGTGACCATGGCGACGGAGGTGCTCTCCGACGGCAACAACGTCCGCGTGGAGGAGATGGCCACCGACGTCATCGCGCAGCAGACGGCCGAGATCGACCGGATGCGGAAGGCGGCGCCATAGCCCGCCGCGGGGCTTGGTGTCCGCTGCGGCGGGCGGGGCGGCGCAGGCGCGTGTTTCGGATCTTTCCCGGGGCGTTTTGCGCCACCCCAGACGGCACATCCGCGCGGCACACTCCCCTCTGCCGCACAGTGGTGCGATCCTGGAGACATCCCGCGGAAGGGGCCTCCCAGTGCTTCGTGTCGCAGTGATCGGATCGGGACCGAGCGGGGTCTACACCGCTCAGGCTCTCGTCCAGCAACAGGCCGTCCCGGACGTCGAGGTGTACGTCCTGGACCGGCTGCCATGCCCGTACGGACTCGTGCGGTACGGCGTGGCGCCCGACCACGAGAAGATCAAGAGCCTGCAGCAGACGCTGCGGACCGTACTCGAACATCCACGGGTCCATTTTCTGGGCCATGTGGACGTCGGCACGGGCGGGCTCGACCACGCCGAGCTGCGCCGTATCTTCCACGCGGTGGTGTACTGCGTGGGCGCCGCCACCGACCGGCGGCTCGGCATCCCGGGCGAGGAGCTGCCGGGCAGCCGTTCCGCCACGGAGTTCGTGTCCTGGTACAGCGCGCATCCGGACGCGGCGGCGGCCGGCGGCTTCGCGCTCGGCAGGTCGTCCGCCGTGGTCATCGGCGTGGGCAACGTCGCCGTCGACGTGGCGCGCATCCTCGCCCGCGCGGCCGGCGACCTGGTGCCGACAGATGTGCCGCAGCCCGCCCTGGAGGCGCTCGCGGGCAGTGGTGTGCGCGACGTCTGGATGGTGGGGCGGCGCGGCCCCACGCAGGCGAAGTTCACCACGAAGGAGCTGCGGGAGCTGGGCGCGCTGCCCGGCGCCGATGTGGTGGTACGCCCCGATGAGCTGGCGATGGACCCGGCGTGCGGCGCGGACCCGGGCGCGCTGCCGGCCGTGGTGCGCCGCAATGTCGACGTGCTGCGCGAGTGGTCGCAGCGGCCGGTACCGCCGCCGGACAGTCCTCGGCGCCGCATCCACCTGCGGTTCTATCTGCGCCCCGCCGAGCTGATCGGCGACGCGCGGGACGGCGTGCGGGCCGTGCGGTTCGAGCGGACGGCGCCGGACGGGCAGGGCGGGGTGCGCGGCACCGGGCAGTACGAGGACATCGAGGCGGGGCTGGTGCTGCGCTCGGTGGGGTACCGGGGCGTGGCGCAGCCGGGGCTGCCGTTCGACGCGGAGACGGGGACGGTGCCGAATGCGGAGGGGCGGGTGCTGCGGGACGGCACGCCGTGTCCGGGCGAGTACGTCGCCGGTTGGATCAAGCGCGGGCCGACCGGGGTGATCGGTACGAACCGGCCGTGCGCGAAGCAGACCGTCGGCGCGCTGCTCGAAGACGCGCCGGGGCTGGCCGGACGGGAGCTGCCGGAGGATCCGGTGGCGGCGCTGCGGCGGGCCGGGCAGCGGCCGGTGCCGTGGCCGGGCTGGCTGGGAATCGAGGCGGCGGAGGCGGCGCTGGGCCAGGAGCTGGGGCGTACGACCGTCAAGATCCCGGACTGGGAGGGGCTGCTGGACGCGGCGCGGGCGGGGCGGTGAGCGGACGGCGGCTCACCGCCGGGCGCACGGGGAACGCCGGCACAAGGACGCTCACCGCCGGGCCCACGGGGAGCGCCGGCGCAAGGATGCTCACCGCCGGGCCGGCGTGACCAGTCCCGCCCGGTCGGCGATCACCGCGGCCTGTACGCGGTTGAGGCCGCCCAGCTTCCCGAGCAGCGCGCTGACGTGGTCCTTGACCGTGCCGTGCGCCAGGTGCAGGCGCAACGCGATCTCGCCGTTCGACAGGCCCTCGCCGACCAGCGCGAGCACCTGGCGTTCGCGGTCGGTGAGGCCGCTGACGCTGCGCGCCGCGGACTTGTCCGGCTGTCCGCCGAGGTAGCCGCCGATCACGGCCGGGGTGACGCCGGGGGCCAGTACCCGGCCGCCGTCGGCCAGTACGCGTACGGCGTGCACCAGTTGCTCGGGGGCCGTGTCCTTGAGGAGGAAGCCGGCGGCGCCCTCGTGCAGCGCGGCGCCGAGGTACTCCTCGCCGTCGAACGTGGTCAGCATGGCGGTCTTCGGAGGCTGCGGCAGATCGCGCAGCCCGCGCAGGACGGTCAGGCCGTCCACGTCGGGCATCCGGATGTCCAGCAGCAGCACGTCCGGGCGGTGGGCGAGCAGCGTGGCCCGCGCCTCGGCGCCGCCGCAGTCCGCGACCACCTCGATGTCGGGCGCCGAGCCGAGGATCAGCCGCAGCCCGGAGCGGACCAGTTCCTCGTCGTCGACGACCACGACCCGAATCACCCGAGCTCCTCGTTCCCGCTGCCGGCCGCCGGTCCGGAGGTCCGCGCGGCGCTTCCCGCGGTCGAGGTTACGGCAGGTAAGGGGCGTGCGAACGGGACCTGAAGACGAGATCGCGGGCCGCCCGCCCCCGCCGGTCGGCGGGGGCCGGGAGGAGTACCGGGGCTTCAGGCCCGGTGGGTCAGGCGCGGCCGGTCGCGGCCGCTCCCGCGCCGGCGCCGAGACCGGCCGCCGCCTGCCGCCGGGCCGCGGTGAGGACGGCGTCCAGCAGGCCCGGGAAGAGGGCCTCCAGGTCGTCCCTGCGCAGCGCGTTCATCTTGGCCGTGCCGCGGTACGCCTGGGTGATCACGCCGTGTTCGCGCAGCACCCGGAAGTGGTGGGTGAGCGTCGACTTGCTGACGGGCGCGTCGAAGACCGAGCAGGAGCACTCCCCTTCGGCCTCGTCCAGCACCAGCACGATGCCGAGGCGGACGGGGTCGGCGAGCGCGTGCAGCACGTCCTCCAGCCGGATGGCGTCGCGGCTCGGGTGCCCCAGCACGCGCGGGGCGCCCCCGGACGGCGTCGAGGTGGCGGGCATGACGGCTCCTGTCGGTCGGCGCACGAGGGCCGGGCGCGAATGTACGAGACTCATCGTACTTCGCGGCCGCCCGCCCCGCCAAGGGATGCCCTCGCGCACACCGCACCCCTCCCCCGGGCGTGGCGTGTTTCCGTCGTGTTCCGGCGCGGAAGATCCGGGTGAACTCGTGCCGCACCCCTTGCCAAGGCGAGATCGTACGTGTTCGGATTATCTCCATCGGGACGCGCCGACCGGCGCGTCACCGCAGATCAGAGCATGATCAGAGCATGTTCGGCGGGCTCCTCACGCATGCCTGCGCACGGTTGCGCAGGCACCTGCCCGCCCCGCACGACGCACTCCACGGGCTCCCGAGCGAGCCCACGTCCCGTACGTTCCCCCGTACGTCCTTGGAGGACCCGTGTTCGATCTTTCCTCCGTCGACCTGCTCGACGCCTTCACCCGCGAACTGCGCCTGTGCAAGCTCCGCAGCGACGAGCACGTCGTCGTTCTCGCCGAGCCGGGCAGCCGCGGCGACTACGTGGCGGCCGCCTTCGGCGCCGCCAAGGCGTGCGGCGCCCACGTCATCGCCGCCACCGTGCCCGGCGGCACCCCGGCCCCCATGCCCAGCACACACACCGGCGCGGGCCCGGGCCTGACCTCCGTACTGAACGACACCACCGCCCAGGACCTGCTGAAATCCGCCGACCTGGTCGTCGACCTGACCCGCGAGGGGTTCATCCACGCGCCCGTGCAGCAGGAGATCCTCAAGGCGGGCACCCGCATCATCTTCGTCTGCGACGCTCCTGACGTCCTCATCCGGAACCTTCCCGAAGAGGCGGACAAGGCGGCCGTACTGGAAGGCGTCGAGCTGCTGAAGCGGTCGTCCGTCATGCGGGTCACCTCCGCCGCGGGCACCGACCTGACCGTGCGGCTCAGCGGCTCGAAGCCGGAGTTCCAGTGCGGCTTCGCGGACGATCCGGGGCGCTGGGACCACTGGCCCAGCACGATGGTGCTGTGCTGGCCGGAGATCTCCGACGGGCGCATCGTTCTCGGCGAGGGCGACATCCTGCTGCCGTTCAAGGAGTACGTACGGGAGCCGGTCACGCTGGAGGTCGCCGCGGGGCACATCGAGAAGGTGAGCGGGGGCGCCGAGGCCAAGCTGCTGGACACCTTCTTCGAGGACGCGGACGACAAGTGGGGGCGCAGCCTGTCCCACATGGGGTGGGGGCTGATGCGTACGGCGGACTGGTTCGCCACCGCGATGTACGGCAAGGACGAGCTGATGGGCATGGACGCCCGGGCCTTCGCGGGCAACTTCCTGTGGTCCACCGGACCGCATCCGGTGCTGGGCCGCGAGTCCTACGCCCACCTCGACATCGCCATGCGCGGCTGCACCGTGTCGGTCGACGGCACCGACGTCGTGGTCGACGGCCGGCTCACCGACGACGGCTGACGGGCCCGAGTCCGCGTACCCCCCGACATCGCCTTTGGAGGAGAAGTGGTGCCCAGTCAGTCGTACGAAGTCACCGTCGTCGGCGGCGGTCTCGGCGGCATGACCGCCGCCCTGGCCCTGCGCCATCAGGGCCTGCGGGTCACCGTCCTGGAGCAGGCGCCGCAGCTGGGCGAGGTCGGCGCGGGCATCCAGACCGCGCCCAACGCCAGCCGGATCCTCCTCGGGCTCGGCCTGCGCCGACAGCTGGAGGCCATCCACACCGAGCCGCTGGACCAGGTCAGGCGGCGCTGGGAGGACGGCAGCGTCATCGGCCTCACGTCGCTGGGGCAGCACTGCAAGGACCGGTACAACGCGCCGTACTGGCACTACCACCGGGCCGATCTGCACCGCGTGCTCATGGACGCCTGCCTCGACCCGGCCGGTCCCGGCCCCGTGGTGCAGGTCCACACCTCCAGCCGGGTCGCGGAGCTGGACCGGTCCGACCCCGCGCGCCCGGTGGCCGTCACCGACGACGGCCGCCGGTACGCCGGGGACGCGCTGATCGGCGCCGACGGCATCCGCAGCCGGGTGCGCGACCTGATGGGCGCGGCGGACACGCTGGAGTTCTCCGGTGAGATGGCGTTCCGGGCGCTGATCCCCGGCGATCTGATCGCGGCCGACCCTGCCACCCGCTGGCTGGTCGACCGGTACCAGAGCACCATCTGGTACGGCCCGGACCGGCATCTGGTCCACTACATGATCCGGCGCGGGGAGTTCCTCAACGTCGTCGCGTGCGTGCCCTGCACGGACGAGGTCGCCGAGAAGTGGACCGTCGCCGCGACCACCGAAGATCTCGTGGCCGCGTTCCCCGGGTGGGACGACCGGGTGCCCGCGATGCTCTCCAAGGCCAAGGAGGACGTCAGCTGTTTCGCGCTGTACCACCGGCGGCGGGATCCGGTCTGGATGGACGGCCGTGTCGCGCTGCTGGGCGACGCCTGCCACGCCATGCTCCCGTACCAGGCGCAGGGCGCCTCGCAGGCGATGGAGGACGCGGCGGTACTGGCGGAGGAGCTGGGCGGGGTGAACACGGGCGACATCGAGGCGGCGCTGCGGCGCTACGTCTCCCGGCGGGCCAAGCACGCCGGGATGGTGCAGGACGCCTCGCTGCAGAACAAGACCTTCTACCACTTCCCCGACGGGCCGGAGCAGCGCGCCCGGGACGAGAAGCTCCGGCGCTTCGAGGGCGAGTCGGACCTGTCCTACGAGTGGCTGTGGGGCGGCACCCCGCTCCACGACCCCGACGCCGTCGCCTTCTCCTATCAGTTCGCCCGCTGACCCGACCCGGCTGTCCCTTGGAGCGACCATGAAGACAGGCGATCAGATCGTCCAGGATCTCCCGTGGAGATGGGGGGTCCAGGGCCGGATCTTCCTGATCGGCGGCCTCGGCTACCTCTTCGACGCGTACGACATCGCGCTCAACGGCTTTCTGATGCCGCTGGTCGGCGCGCACTACGACCTCTCGCTCGGCGCCCGCGGCCTGGTGGCCACCGCCAACCTGGTCGGCATGGCCGTCGGCGCGGTGGCCTGGGGCGCGGTCGCCGACCGCATCGGCCGCAAGAAGGCGTTCAGCGTCACCCTGCTGATCTTCGCGGTGTTCTCGGTGCTCGGCGCCTTCGCCCCGGCCTACCCGGTCTTCCTGGCGCTGCGCTTCCTGGCCGGCATCGGGCTCGGCGGCTGCATCCCCGTGGACTATGCGCTGGTGGGTGAGTTCTCCCCGCGGAAGTACCGGGGGCGGGTGCTCACCGCGCTGGACGCGTGGTGGCCGGTGGGCGTGACGCTGTGCGGCCTGGTGTCGACCATGATGCTGCCGCTGGACGGCAACTGGCGGTGGATGCTCGCCACGATGAGCCTGCCGGCGCTGCTGCTCTTCTGGGTGCGCCGCGGGGTGCCCGAGTCGCCGGTCTACCTTTCGAAGAAGGGCCGCGAGGCGGAGGCCCGTGCCGTCATCGACGACCTGGTGGCCCGCACCGGCGCGCCCGTCGAGCCGTATGTGATCCCGGTACCGGTGGCCGAGGAGCGGACGCGGGGCCCGCGGGCCGCGCTCGAACAGCTCGTCGGACTCTGGCGGTTCAGCCCGCGGATCACCTCCGCCGCCTGGCTGCTCTTCGCGACCGTCATGCTCGTCTACTACGCGGCGCTGAGCTGGCTGCCGTCCATCCTCAAGGAGCAAGGGCTCGGCGACACGGCCGCGTTCATGAACACTACGCTGATGAGCGGCGTCGGCATCGTGGGCGTACTGGTCTCCACCGCGCTGGTGGACCTGGTCGGCCGCAAGTGGCTGATCGGCGTCTCGGCGCCGGTCGCGTCCCTGGCGCTGGTGGTCTTCGCGCTGGTGCTGAAGATGCCGACCGGCTCGGTCGTGGCGATCGGCGCCTTCGGCTTCCTGATGCAGCTCACCATCCCGGCGATGTACGCGTACGTCGCCGAGCTGTACCCGACGCGGCTGCGGGCGAGCGGCTTCGGCTGGGCCTCGTCCGTCAGCCGGGTGCTCACGGGATTCGCGCCGATGCTGTTCGGTTCGGTGCTGTGGCCGGTGCTCGGGCTGCCGCTGACCTTCACGGTTCTCGCCCTGGCGGTACTGCTCGCGATCGGCTGGATGGCGGTCGCGGCGCCCGAGACGAAGGGCCGCGCGCTGGACGACGTGGACTCGGACGCCCAGCGGCCCGTGCCGGCCTAGCCGCCCACCGCACTGAGAGGAGGATCATGAAACCCGCCCCCTTCCGCTACCACCGGGCCCGCAGTGCCGAGGACGCCACCCGGCTGCTGGCCGAGCTCGGCGCCGACGCGAAGGTCATCGCCGGTGGCCAGAGCCTGGTCGCGATGATGAACTACCGGCTGGCCCGCCCGGCCCACCTGGTCGACATCGGCGGCCTGCGCACCCTCGACCACCTGCGCACGGATGCCGACGGCGGCCTGCACATCGGGGCGCTGACCACGCACCACACCGTGGAGACCGCCCCGACGGACGTCCTGGAGCCGGGGTTCGGCGTGCTGCGCCGGGCCATGCGCTGGATCGGTCATCTGCCGATCCGGACCCGCGGCACGGTCGGCGGCAGCCTCGCGCACGCCGACGCCACCGCCGAATGGTGCCTGCTGGCCGTCGCGCTCGGCGCCGAGCTGGTGGCCGAAGGGCCGCACGGCCGCCGCCGGATCCGCGCCGAGGACTTCTTCTTCGGGTACTACACGACCGCGCTGGACCCCGGGGAACTCCTTGTCGAGGTCGTCTTCCCGCGCCCTGCGCCGCACGCCGCGCTCACCGAATTCGCCGAGCGTCAAGGGGACTTCGCGACCGTGGCGGCCGTCGTCGACCTCGACGCCGAGGACGGCACGGTACGCGGCGGGCGGGTGGCGCTGGGCGGCGTGGCACCAGCGCCGGTACGGGTTCCCGAGGCGGAGGCCGTGCTGGCGGGCGGGGGTACGTTCGCCGAGTGCGCGGCCGCCGCGGCCGACGCGAGCGATCCGCCGGGCGACGCCAACGGCAGCCCGGAGTACCGCCGCCACCTCATCCGCACTCTTGTCCAGCGCGCCTGCGAGGAGGCGATGACACCGTGACACCCCGTAGTACGGAGGACCGGCTGGTCGGCCGGTCGGTCGCCCGCCGCGAGGACCCGCGGCTGCTCACAGGGCGTGGCCGGTTCGTCGACGACATCGCGCTGCCCGGCATGCTGCACGCGCAGTTCGTCCGCAGCACCGTCGCACACGCCGAGGTCACCGCCGTCGACCTGAGCGCGGTACGCCAAGTACCGGGCGTGGTCGCGGCGTTCACCGCCGAGGATCTGGGGCTCGGCGACATCACCGCCCGGCTGGACCGCCCGCTCACCGAGTTCGTGCCCACGCCCATGCCGGTCCTCGCCCGGGACCGGGTCCGGTACGTCGGCGAGCCCCTCGCCATCGTCATCGCACGGGACGCGTACGCCGCCGAGGACGGCCTGGAGGCGGCCAGGGTGAGTTATGCACCCCTCTCCCCTGTGACCTGCGAGGACCAGGCGCTCGCCGAGGGCGCCCCGCTCCTGCACGACGAGGCCCCGCGCAACACCCTCGTCGACGTCTCCCTTTTCGCCTCCGAGGGCATCGACGCAATCTTCGCGGCCGCGCCGTGCGTGGTGCACGTCGACTCCCGCACGGGGCGGCAGAACGCGCTGCCGCTGGAGACCCGCGGCACGGTGGCGCACTGGGACGACCGCGAGGAGCAGCTCGTACTGGAGACCTGTACGCAGGTCCCGCACCAGGTGCGCACGGTCGCCGCGCGCTGCCTGGGCCTGGACGAGCGGGCCGTACGGGTGCGGGTGCCGGACATGGGCGGCGGCTTCGGCCTGAAGTGCGTCGTCGGCCGGGAGGAGATCGCCGCCGCTGCCGCCGCACTGCGGTTGCGTCGCCCGGTCAAGTGGATCGAGGACCGCAAGGACGCGCTGACCGCGTCGTTCCTCGCCCGCGAGCAGCACTACGACGTACGGGCCGCGTTCGACGCCGAGGGCCGCATCCTCGGACTGGACGCCGACGTGGTGTGCGACATGGGCGCGTACTCCTGCTACCCCTTCACCGCGGGCATCGAGCCGCTGATGGCGTCGGCGGAGATGCCCGGTGTGTACCGGGTGCCCGCCTACCGGGTGCGCGGCCGGGCGATCACCACCAACAAGGCGCCGACCGCGCCGTACCGCGGGGTCAGCCGTCCGCAGTACGTGATGGTCGTCGAGCGGCTCTTCGAGCGGGCAGCGCGTGAACTGGGTCTGGACCCCGTCGAGATCCGCCGCCGCAACGTCATCACCGACTTCCCCTACACGGGCGTCAACGGCATCACCTACGACCCGGGCTCCTACCGGGAGGCGCTGGACCTGTGCGAGCGGACCGTGCGGGAGGAGGGCTGGTACGAGAAGCAGGCGGCGGCTGCGGCAGAGGGGCGCCACCTGGGTATCGGCTACTCCTGCTTCAGCGAGCGCACCGGCTACGGCTCCGCTGCCTTCGCGCAGCGGAAAATGGAGGTGGTCCCCGGCTTCGATCTCTCCGAGGTCCGGATGGACACCAGCGGCGCGGTCACGGTCACCACCGGCACGATGAGCCACGGCCAGAGCCACGAGACGACCATGGCGCAGATCGTCGCCGACGAACTGGGCCTGCCGCTGGCGAAGGTGAAGCTGCACCAGGGCGACACCGACCGGATCACCTACGGCTGGGGCACTTTCGCCAGCCGGTCCATCACCGTCGGCGGCAGCGCGGTCCGGCTGGCCGCCGCCGAGCTGGGGAAGAAGCTCCGCCGGATCGCCGCGGCCCGCTGGGGCGTGGCTCCGGAGGAGACGGAGTGCGGCGAGGGACTGGTCCGCCGGCGCGACGACCCTTCCGTGTCCCTCACGTACGAACAGCTCGCCGAGATCGCGTACCTCAAGGCGCATCTGCTGCCGAAGGACATCGCGCCGGGGCTGACCGGGACCGCCGCGTTCGATGTCTTCAACGACGGCACGTTCTCCAACGCCACCCATGCCTGCGTGGTGGAGCTGCACGAAGGCACCGGGCAGGTGGAGATCCTGCGGTACGTGTGCGTCGAGGACTGCGGCGTGGCCATCAACCCGCAGGTGGTGGAGGGCCAGTGCCGGGGCGGCATCGCGCAGGGCATCGCGGGCGCGCTGTTCGAGCAGGTGACGTACGACGCGCAGGGCGAGCCGTCGGCGACCGGCTTCATGGACTACAAGGTGCCCACCGCGCACGAGATCCCGGATGTGGCGATCCACCATCTGGAGACGCCGTGCGCGTTCACGGAGACCGGCGCGAAGGGCGCCGGCGAGGGCGGCACGATCGGCGCGCCGGCCGCCGTGCTGAACGCCGTCAACGACGCCCTGCGCGGCACCGGCGTCGAACTGAACCACACCCCGATCACGCCGGAGGCAGTACACCACGCACTGCGGCGGCAGCGGACCCTGGAGCACACCCGATGACCGATCCGATGACCGATGCAGCGACCGATCTGCAGTTGATGACTCTTGATGTCAACGGCGAGGAGCACGAGGTGCTCGCCGAGTCGCGGCGCACCCTCGTGGACGTGCTCCGGCACGATCTGCGGCTGACCGGCACGCATGTCGGGTGCGAGCACGGGATCTGCGGCGCCTGCACGGTGCTGGTCGACGACCGTCCCGTGCGGGCCTGCCTGATGTTCGCGGCACAGGCGGAGGGGGCGCGGATCCGTACCGTCGAGTCCCTGTCACAGGGCACGGGCGCGTGTGAACTCAGCGATTTGCAACGGGCGTTCAGCGAGCACCACGGGCTGCAGTGCGGCTTCTGCACGCCCGGCTTCCTGATGCTCGCCGAGGGGTTCCTCGCCGAGCGGCCGGATGCCACGAAGGAGGAGATCCGCGAGGTGGTCGCGGCCAACCTGTGCCGGTGCACCGGCTACCAGACCATCGTCGAGGCCATCGACGGCTGTGCGGCGGCCCGCCGGCGCGCCGGGAAGGAGAAGTGAACCGATGCAGCTGACCAACACGGTTTCCGTGAAGGCACCGCCGGACCGGGTCTTCGCACTGCTCAACGATGTGGAGCGGGTCGCGTCCTGCATGCCGGGCGCCGCGCTCGGCGGGCAGGACGGGGACGCCTGGCAGGGCCGGGTGACGGTCCGGGTCGGCCCGGTCACGGCGGCGTACGCGGGGACCGTACGGTTCCTGGAGGCCGATGCCGGGGCGCGGCGGCTGCGGGTGCAGGCGCGCGGCGCCGACACGCACGGCAGCGGCGACGCCGAGGCCGAGGTCACGCTGGTGGTGGCGGAGGCGCCGGAGGGCGCGCTGCTGCGGCTGGACACGGACCTGGTCATCCGCGGGAAGATCGCGCAGTTCGGGAAGGGCGCGATCGGGGCGGTCTCGGACCGGATCCTGCAGCAGTTCGCGCAGAATCTGGGGAGCCTGCTGGATCAGGAGCGGGTGCCGGCGGGTCCGTCTCCGGTACCGGCTGCCGCGGGCTTCCAGGCCGCACCGGCGCAGGCGGCTCCGGCCGTCCCGGCGGCCCCCGAGCTCGACGGCCTCTCGATGATCGCGGGGCCGGCCCTGGCCAAGTACGGCCCGGTCGCCGCCGCCTTCGCCTTCGGCCTGTTCGAGGGCTGGCTGCTCGGCCGGATGGCCGGGCTGCGCCGCGAGCTGAAGGCGGTGCGACGGGCATGAGCGCGAGCCGGTACGGAACGGCCACCGACGCAACGTACGACCGGGCCGGCTTCGGCGCACCCGTGCGCCGCGGCAGCCGCCCCGCGATCGTCGTCGTCGACCTCACCCGCGGTTTCACGGAGGACGCCTTCCCCTCCGGGGCGGACCTGACCGAAGTGGTCCACTCCACAGGTGAGTTGATCGAGGCGGGGCGGGCCGCCGGGGTCCCGGTCGTCTTCACCGCCATCGCGTACACCCCCGCCGAGGCGTCCGGCGACAGCATCACCTGGCTGCAGAAGGCACAGGGGATGCGCGCCTTGCGCGAAGGCAGTGAGGCGGTCGCCCTCGATCCCCGGCTGCCGCGCCGGCCGGAGGATCACCTGGTGGTCAAGAAGGGCGCGTCGGCGTTCTTCGGCACCTCGCTCGCGGCGACGCTGACCGGCCTGGGCTGCGACACGGTCCTGGTGTGCGGCGCGACCACCAGTGGCTGTGTGCGGGCGACCGCGGTGGACGCGGTGCAGTCCGGCTTCCCGGTCCTCGTGCCGCGGGAGTGTGTCGGCGACCGCGCGCCCGGGCCGCACGAAGCGAACCTCTTCGACATCCAGGCGAAGTACGGCGACGTCATCGGGCTCGCCGAAGCGGTCGACTACCTCAAGGAACTCCCCATGCCGCAGCACGATCAGGACTGGCGGGACCGGCAGGACGGGCAGGACCAGCGGTCGATCAGCCGGGCCGCGTCGGCGGACCTGGCCGACCTCCCTGCTACCAGTCGCTGGGGACGCTCCGGCGCCGCCCGGCTGCACGTACTCGACTACGGCGGGCCCGGCGTGCCCGTGGTGATCCTGCCCGGTATCACCAGCCCGGCCGTCACCATGGACTTCGTCGCGCGTGAACTCACGGACCTGGTAAGGCCGTTGGTGGTGGATGTCCGGGGGCGCGGGCTGTCGGACGGCGGCGGTCGGTACACGCTGGAGGAGTACGCGGAGGACACCGAGGCCGTGATCGAGGGGCTGGCACTGGACCGGCCGGTGGTCTTCGGGCACTCGATGGGCGCGCGGATCGCGGCGGTCACCGCGGTGCGCGGCAAGGTGCCGCTCGGCGGCACGGTGCTCGCCGATCCGCCGATGAGCGGGCCCGGCCGGGGCCCGTATCCGACGCCCCTGGACGCGTTCCTCGGGCAGCTCGCGCAGGCCGTGCGCGGCACCGACGCCGATGAGGTGGCCGCCTCCTGGCCGCGCTGGCCGCGGCGGGAGCAGGAGCTGCGGGCCCGCTGGCTGAGCAGCTGCGAGCGGGAGGCGATCGTGGCCACGCACCGCGGCTTCGAGACGGAGGACTTCTTCGACTGGTGGCCGTCGGTACCGGGGCCGGTGGCGCTGCTGTACGGGGCCGACAGTCCGGTGGTCACGGCCGAAGGGGCCGCGGAGGCCGCCGCTGCGCTGCCCTCCGCCGCCCTCACGGAGATCCCGGACGCCGGCCACATGATCTTCTGGGACAACCCGCCGACGGCGCTCGCGGCCCTCCGGTCTGCGCTCACCACCATGCTGTGATCCGCGCCCCGAGCTGCGGAGACGGCATCGAGCCCGGCAATGCGGCGTGATTGAGTTGGCCCATGGCTGACGACACCGCTTCCGTAGAACCTTCGTCCGGGGCCCCCAAGGTCCCCACGGCCCTCACCGCGGCGCCCGGCTACCAAGTACGCCGCCTCTACCAGGCGTATCTCGCGGTGTGGGTGCGGGCCGTGGACCCGACGCTCACCGGGCCGCAGTTCGCGGTGCTCACCGCGGTGGACGCGGCGCCGGGCCACGACCAGCGGTCGATGGCGTCGGCCGTGGCCCTGGACACCTCGACGATGGCGGACGTGGCCCGGCGGCTGGAGAACCGCGGGCTGCTCGTCCGCCGCACCGCCGCCGACGACGGCCGCCGCAAGCTGCTGTACCTGACCGAGGAGGGCGAGCGGACCCTCCACGACGCCCACGCGCGCGCCCGCGAGCTGGACGAACGGCTGCTCGCGCCCTACGGCGCGGATCAGCGCGCCGACCTCATGGAACTGCTGACCTCGCTGGCCGACCACTGGGAGGGCCTGGCCAGAGAGTCCTGACCGCACCCGTCCGGCACGGGTGACCGACACGCACCACCGCGAGGAGAGACCCGTGACGGACGACCACACCGGCCTGACGGACCACCACATCGGCATGATCGTGCCGAGCTCCAATCTGACGATGGAGACCGAGCTGCCGCGCATGCTGCGGGACCGGGAGCGGGCGCGGCCCGGCGACCGCTTCGTCTTCCACAGCAGCCGGATGCGGATGCAGCACGTCACGCCCGAGCAGCTGCGCGGCATGAACGCGCAGACCGAGCGGGCCGCGCTCGAACTCGCCGACGCCCGCCCCGACGTCGTCGCCACCGCCTGCCTGGTGGCGATCATGGCGCAGGGCCCGGGGTACCACTGCACGGCCGAGGCGGAGATCACGAAGGCGCTGCGCGGCCAGGGCGCGCAGGCGCCGGTGATCTCCAGCGCCGGTGCGCTGCTGGACGGCATCGCGGCGCTGGGCGCCCGCCGGGTCGCGCTCCTCACGCCGTACATGAAGGACCTGACCCGGCTGGTCGTCGACTACATCGAGGACGCGGGCGTGGAGGTGGTCGACGCGATCGGCCTGGAGGTCCCCGACAATCTCGCGGTCGCCCGGCTCGCCCCGGAGGACCTGCGCGACCACTGGCGGAAGCTGGACCTCGGCCGGGCCGACGCGCTGGTCCTCTCCGCGTGCGTGCAGATGCCGTCGCTGCCGGTGATCCAGCCGGTCGAGGACGAGGCGGGGCTGCCGGTGCTCTCCGCGGCCACCGCCACCACGTACCGCATCCTCACCGAACTGGGCCTGGATCCCTTCGTACCGGGTGCGGGGCGGCTGCTCGCCGGGGGCTGAGGGCTATGCGGCACCGGCGCGCCGCCGCTGCCACCAGTGGCGGCGCCTGGGGTGGACGGCGCGGCCGAGGCGGCGGCCGAGCAGGACGTAGCCGAGGAGCGCGCCAGTGGTGTTGAGGATGACGTCGTCGATGTCGAAGGCGCGCCCGGTGACCAGGGCGCCCTGCACCAGCTCGACCAGCAGCATGACCAGTGCGGTCACCACGATCACCCGCAGCAGCCCGCGCGCCCGGGGCGCCACGACCGGCAGCAGCAGCCCGAAGGGCACACCGAGCACGATGTTCCCGCCGAGCTGCTTGACGGTGTCGACGAACGCGGGCTGCCCGAGGTAGTCGCGCAGGGTGTCGCCGGGCCGCAGATTGGTGTGCGCGAGCGCTTCGGAGGCCGCCGACGGCTGGAGGGTCAGCCGCGCCAGTACGGCCCCGAACGCCACCATGACGGCGAACGCCAGCAGCATCACCAACGCCCGGACGGGCGGCGGGAGTGGTGCCCCGCCGCCCGTCGCCGGCCGGCCGCGCTTCTTCTTCCCGGCGTTGCTGCGCCGGAGTGACCGCGCCGACCGCGCCATGGAGACCCCTCGCTTCAGGTGGACCTGCCGGAGTTGGTCTGTACGACGCTTCGGTTACCCGTGGGGCGGCAGGGCATGCGCGTCCTCGCGGGGCGCGGGGGTCTCCTCGGGCGCTTCGGATGCTTCGGATGCCTCGGACGGGGCGTCCGGGG
>NZ_NHSG01000267.1:0-2757 GCF_020024005.1 Streptomyces purpurogeneiscleroticus | reverse complement strand
CCGCCCCGCCCGCTGGACGCCAGGGCGCTCGCCGCGCTGGCCGCCAACCCCGGCTGCCGGCGTCGCGCGCTGCTGGACGGTGCGGGCGTGGACAAGGCCGCGCTCGCCCGGGCCCTGGGCTCGCCGGCGCCCTTCGGGCAGTCCCAGTTCGCGATCGCGCGCGGCCATTCCTTCGAGGCGCGGGTCAAGGCCGACGGCGGCGCCGAGCTGATCCGGCTGGCCGCCGAGCATCTCGGGGGCGGTGCGGCGGCCCCGGAGCCCGGCGCCGCGGCCACGCCCGACCTGTCGGCGGCCGGCCCGCAGGGGCGCGCCGCGCGCACGGCGCTGGCTCTCAGGGAAGCGGCCGCGCGCGGCGGCTGGACGCTCCTGGACCACCCGATGCTCGCGCTGGAGGTGGCCGGTTCGCCCGTGTACTTGGAGCCGGACGCCGTGGTCGTGCGCCCGGACGGGCTGTGGAGCGTCATCGAGATCAAGTCGTTCCCGATGATCGACGGGACGGCCGACACGGCCAAGGTGGGCGCGGCGGCCCGCCAGTCGGCGGTGTACGCCCTGGCGCTGGAGCAGGTCGCCGAGCAGGTGGCGCGGCAGCTCGCCGAGGGCGCCGGGCACGCGCCGCGGGTCGGCGACCGCGCCCTGCTGGTCTGCCCCAAGGACTTTTCGAACCTCCCGGCCGGGGCCCCGGTGGACCTGCGCAAGCAGCTGGCCACGACCCGCCGCCAGCTGGCCCGGCTCACCCGGATCGACGAGCTGGCCGCCGCGCTCCCCGAGGACACCACCTTCGACCTGCGCCTCGCGGACGACGGGAAGACCGCGACACGCCCGGCCGAGGAGCTGACCGAGGCGGTGGAGTCGGTCGGCGCGGCGTACGCACCGGAGTGCCTGGCCGCGTGCGAGCTGGCCTTCCACTGCCGCGGCCGGGCCCGTGAGGCCGGGCTGGTGGAGTCGCTGGGCCGCGGCGTGCGCGGTGAGCTGGGCGGGCTGCGCACGGTCGGTGAGGTGCTGGCGGCGGCCTCGGGGAACGGCGAGCGGACGCCTCCGGACCCGGCCGGTGCGTATGCGACCGACGACGACCCCGCGGCCGAGGCGCTGCGCCGCGCCGCCGCCCTGCGCGCCGAAGCGCTGGCCGCGGCCTCCGCTCCGGTACCGGCACAGGCCCCGGCGCCCCGGGAGGAGGCGGAATGTCGCTGATCGACGTGCTGGCCAGGATGGAGGCCGTGGCGGCGGGGCGGGCCACGCCACTGGCGACCGTGCGGCACCGCCATCTCTCCCCGCGCCCCCTGGTGTTCGTCCCGCTGACGACCGCGGGCGAGACGGGTGCGCCGCTCGGCGCGCTGGTCGGCACGGACCCCGAGGCGCCGCTGCTGCTGACCGTGCCGCAGCCGCGCGACCGTGACCTGCGGTTCGCGTTCTTCGCCGAGCTGGCCGCCGCGGTCCTGCCGTACGTGGACTCCTTCGCCGACGACGTCGAGCCCGCCGAGCGCAAGGAGACCGACCCGCAGACCGGCAAGCGGGTCACGGTCGAGACCGAGCTGTGCGCGGACGCACCGCAGGTGATCGTGGCCAGTGCGGCGGGCGTCGACTTCGTACGGCTGCTGGGCCGCTCCATGCGCTTCCGGCGGACGGCCGAGCAGGACCCGGACACCCCGCATCCCGCGCCGCCGCACGTCCCGCTGCTGGGCCGCTGGCTCACGCACTTCGGCGAGCGGGCCCGGGTGCCTGGTTCGAGCCTGCTGCTGCCGATGACGGGGCTGCTCTCCCGTCACTGGGCGACCGGCCAGAGCCTCGCCGAGGACCAGCACCTGGGCGCGCTGCTCGCCTGGATCGATCCGCCGGAGAGCGAGTCGGGCCAGGATGCGGCGCTGCGTGCCGAGACGGCGCGGGACGCGCGCGGGCAGCTGCTGTGCCCGCCGGCCGGGCCCGCGACGGACCCGGCGTTCGACAACGGCCTGCTCGCGCCGGCCATCGCGCGGTACGACGCCGGAGTGCCGGGCGCCCGCGAGGAGTTCGACGCGCTGGTGGCGAGCGTGCTGCGGCCGACCTGGGACGCGGTGTGGCGCGGTATCGGCCTGCTGCGCGCGCTGCCCGAGGGCGCGCGGGTCGCCGACCGCTGGCGGCGCGACCGCTGGTCCTACACCGCGCACCGGGACCGGGTGCGGTCCGGCGAGCCGCCGCAGCCCCGGCTGGACGACGCGGTCACGGCCGCGCAGAAGCTCGCCTCCCGGGAGACCGCGCAGGCCCAGCTGGACGCCCAGGAGGCGCTGGACGATCCGCTGGTGATGGCCGGGCGGCGGCTCACGGGCGAGGCGCTGGAAGGCGAGGTGACCGAGGTGGAGATGGCGATGTCCGAGGGCAAGCGGCCAATGCCCCGGCCGCTGGTCACGCTGCGCACGGGCGACCGGCCGCAGCTGGAGGAGCGGACGAAGCTGTACCGCCCGCTGGACGGCGGGAAGACGCAGACCGCGGAGTTCGTGGCGTACGTACCGGAGCAGCCGGGCACGCTGGTCGTGCGGCTGACCGGCGGCATGGGGCGGGGGAAGACTCCGGAGCCGGGCTCGGTGCCGGAGAAGGGCGACCGGGTGTGCTGGACGCTCTTCGAGCACGCGCCGCGCGGCGGTCCGGAGCTGCCCGACCCGGAGGACACGCCGTGGACGCACGGCGGACCGCCGCCGGGCAGCGGCGACGGCGGTACGACCGTCCCGGCGCAGACCGCGGCGCCGGAGAGCGAGTCGGGCCAGGATGCGGCGCTGCGTGCCGAGA
>NZ_NHSG01000266.1:0-9231 GCF_020024005.1 Streptomyces purpurogeneiscleroticus | reverse complement strand
CCCGCGACCCCTTCGACTCCGCCCGCGCCACCCTCGACGGCGTCATCGCCTCCTCCATGGCCACCGACGCGCTCACCGCCCTCTACGGCGAGGGCCTGCCCCTGGTCATGCTCGACAACGACCCCGAGGACACCCCGGCCGCCGCCACCGTCAACCTCGACATCGCCGACGGCGCCCGGCAGACCGCCCGCCACCTCCTCGGCCTCGGCCACCGCCGGCTCACCCACCTCGCCGCCGCCGTCGACTCCTGGACCTTCCACGTCCGCGCGAACGCCCTCGCCGAAGCCGTACGGGCCGTACCGGGCGCGGCACTGCGCACCGAAGCCGCGCCGCTCACCGTGGACGCCGGACTGCACGCCGCCCACGCAGCCCTGACCGCCCCGGGCCCCCGCCCCACCGCCCTGGTCTGCGACGACGACATCCTCGCCGCCGGCGCCTGCAAGGCCGCCCGCCGGCTCGGCCTGCGCGTCCCCGAGGACGTCTCCGTCACCGGCTTCGACGACCTCGCCCTGGCCACCGCCGTCGAACCCGAGCTGACCACCGTACGGCTGCCCGCCGAGGAGTTCGGCGCGGCCGGCATGCGCGCCCTCATCGACGTCCTCGACGGCCGCCCGCCCGCCGCCGCGCCCACACTCCCGGTCGAGCTCATCACCCGCGGCTCGACGGCCGCCCCGCCGCGCCCCTGAAACAGCTCCCGAAACGCCGCGCGCCCCGGCGGGAAGTGACCCACCGGGGCGGCGCGAGACGGACGGACGGGAGCGGGCTACTCCTCCGAGCCCTCCGAGCGCTCGGAGCCGTTCTCCGCACCGGACGTACCGGACTCCGGCTCCTCGGCGGAACCGGCCTCGGTGGCCGACGACGACGAGCCCTCCGACGCCAGCAGCCGGGACAGCTGACGGCCCAGCACCCGCTTGAACTTCCGCTGCTGAGGCCGCTTGCGGTCCAGGACCGCGACCTCCAGCTGCTCCGGGGTCAGCGTGCGCTCCCCGCCGTTGTTGTCCCGCGACAGCGAGTCCACGGCGAGCTTCAGCGCCTCGCCCAGCGACATGCCGTCACGGTGATGCTGATCGAGGTAAGTGCTGATCTGATCGGCATTGCCGCCGACCGCGACCGAACCATGCTCGTCCACGATCGAACCGTCATGCGGCAGCCGGTAGATCTGATCGTCCTCGGCGGTGTTGCCCACCTCCGCGACCAGCAGCTCCACCTCGTACGGCTTCTCGGCCGCACTGGAGAAGATCGCACCGAGCGTCTGGGCATAGGTGTTCGCCAGCCCGCGCGCCGTCACGTCCTCACGGTCGTAGGTGTACCCCCGCAGATCGGCGTAGCGCACCCCACCGATCCGGAGGTTCTCGAACTCGTTGTATTTACCGACCGCCGCAAAGGCGATCCGGTCATAAATCTCACTGACCTTGTGCAGTGCACGGGAAGGATTCTCGGCGACGAAAACGACGCCGTCGGCATACTGCAGAGCGACAACACTGCGTCCGCGCGCGATGCCCTTGCGGGCGTACTCGGCGCGGTCCGCCATGGCCTGCTGGGGTGAGACATAGAACGGCGTCGACACCGGCTATCCGTCCCTTTCTGTCAATGGCTCTCTCACTGGCGAAAGCACCTCCGGATCATCCGTCCTCCGCAAGTCCGCTGCCGCCCCGTCAGAGCAGCGCCGCCCGCGGGCCGTCCGGCTGCTCCAGACGCCGCTCGTGCACCGCACGGGCGATCTCGGACACCTCGTCACTCGTGAGCCTCTTGAAGCCCTCGTCGGTGATGACCGTGACGATCGGATAGATCCGCCGGCCCAGGTCCGGCCCACCGGTCGCCGAGTCGTCGTCCGCCGCGTCGTACAGCGCCTGCACGACCGCGGTCGCCGCGTCGTTCTCGGAGAAGTCGTCCCGGAACAGCTTCTTGAGCGCGCTCCGGGCGAACACCGAACCGGAACCGGTCGCGGCGTACCCCTGCTCCTCCGAGCGCCCGCCGGTCACGTCGTAGGAGAAAATACGGCCCTTCTCCCGGTCGACGTCGAACCCCGCGAACAGCGGCACCACGGCCAGGCCCTGCATGGCCATGCCGAGATTGCTGCGGATCATCGTCGAGAGGCGGTTCGCCTTGCCCTCCAGGGACAGCTGCGCGCCCTCGACCTTCTCGAAGTGCTCCAGCTCCAACTGGAAGAGCTTCACCATTTCCACGGCGAGCCCCGCCGTACCGGCAATCCCGACCGCGCTGTACTCGTCCGCCGGGAAGACCTTCTCGATGTCCCGCTGCGCGATGACGTTGCCCATCGTCGCGCGGCGGTCACCGGCGAGCACGACACCCCCGGGGAAGGTCGCCGCCACGATCGTCGTGCCGTGCGGCGCCTCGATCGCCCCCTGCACGGGCGGCAGCGGCCGGTTCCCCGGCAACAGCTCCGGCGAGTGCTCACTGAGAAAGTCCATGAACGAGGAGGACCCAGGCGTCAGGAAGGCAGCTGGTAGACGCCCGGTGCTTCGAGTATTGGCTTCCACACGTTTCCTTCCGGATACTCGGCCGCCCGCCCAAGGCGTCCGGCCGATCCTTGACTTGGCCCAGCGCTGCGCTGCAGCTGAAGCACGTACGCCCCGGACCTTACCCATACCGTTTACATGATCCACATACGGTGTGCGCCGCCGGGCACCGGCTCGGTGCCCCGCGGCCACGCCGGTCGCGCATCCAGCGCTCTCCGCCCCGCGGAAGAGCTCCACAGGCGGCATGCGGCGAGGCGCATCGCCGGGCGCACCCGACTTTTCGTCGGGGCGCGCCCTGGCGGAATGCGCGTTACTCTCCGCCCTTCTGAACGAAGGAGCGAACGAAATCCTCGGCATTCTCTTCGAGCACGTCGTCGATTTCGTCCAGGACGGAGTCCACGTCGTCCGACAGCTTTTCCTGGCGTTCCTTGAGGTCCTCGGATGCTTCCGCGTCCTGGGTCTGCTCCTCGACCTCTTCGGTGGTACGCGAAGCCTTCTGCTGCCCGCCGCCGGTGTCCTTGGTCGCCATATCCCTCACCCCGCTCGGTTCGCCCCGCTCGATGTGACTGTCAAGATCAGACCCTACAAGCTGGGTCCGACATCGGCCTTGCACTTTCCCTCAACGTCCGGGACTCACCTCGATGATTCCCGCCGGGCGGACTTTTCAGCCGCCCGGCGGGCCCCGGATCGGTCACGATCGGACCGCGATCAGGCCGTGAGCGGCCCGGACGCGGTTTTACCGCCTCAGCCGCCGCTGAGGACCCGGACCAGGTCCTCCGCCGTGCGGCAGCGGTCCAGGAGCTCCTTGACGTGGTTGCGGGTGCCGCGCAGCGGCTCCAGCGTGGGCACGCGCTGGAGCGAGTCGCGGCCCGGCAGGTCGAAGATCACGGAGTCCCAGGACGCCGCGGCGACGTCGTCCGCGTACTGTTCGAGGCAGCGGCCCCGGAAGTAGGCCCGCGTGTCCTCCGGGGGCTTGATCTCCGCCTTCTCGACGTCCGCCTCGGTCAGCAGCCGCTGCATCTTGCCGCGCTCCGCCAGTCGGTTGTAGAGGCCCTTGTCGGGCCGTACGTCGGCGTACTGGAGGTCGACCAGGTGCAGCCGGGCCGCGTCCCAGTCGAGGCTGTCGCGGCGCCGGTAGCCCTCCATGAGCTCCCGCTTGGCGACCCAGTCCAGCGTGCCGGACAGGCTCATCGGGTCGTTCTCCAGCCGGCCCAGCACGTCCTCCCACCGGGTGAGGACGTCCTTGGTCTGCTCGTCCGCGTCGGCCCCGAACCGCTCCTCGACGTACTTGCGCGCCAGCTCGTAGTACTCCATCTGGAGCTGCACAGCGGTGAGTGTCCGGCCGCTGCGGAGCGTGATCAGATGCTGCAGCGAGGGGTCGTGCGAGACCTGGTGGAGGGTGCGTACGGGCTGGTCGACGGCGAGGTCTACGTTGATGAAGCCGTCCTCGATCATGGAGAGGACCAGCGCCGTCGTGCCCAGTTTCAGGTATGTGGAGATCTCGGAGAGGTTCGCGTCGCCGATGATCACGTGGAGCCGGCGGTACTTCTCGGCGTCCGCGTGCGGCTCGTCGCGGGTGTTGATGATGGGCCGCTTGAGCGTCGTCTCCAGGCCCACCTCCACCTCGAAGTAGTCGGCGCGCTGGCTGAGCTGGAAGCCGTGCTCGTGGCCGTCCTGGCCGATGCCGACGCGTCCGGCACCGGTGACGACCTGCCGGGAGACGAAGAACGGCGTCAGGTGGCGCACGATGTCCGAGAAGGGGGTCTCCCGCTTCATCAGGTAGTTCTCGTGCGTGCCGTAGGAGGCGCCCTTGTTGTCGGTGTTGTTCTTGTAGAGGTGGATCGGCTGAGCGCCGGGGACCTGGGCGGCCTTCTCGGCGGCCTCGGCCATGATGCGCTCGCCGGCCTTGTCCCACAGGACGGCGTCGCGCGGGTTGGTGACCTCGGGAGCGCTGTACTCGGGGTGCGCGTGGTCGACGTAGAGCCGCGCGCCGTTGGTGAGGATGACGTTCGCCAGACCGATGTCCTCGTCCGTGAGCTGGCTGGCGTCGGCGTTCTCACGTGCGAGGTCGAAGCCGCGGGCGTCCCGCAGCGGGTTCTCCTCCTCGAAGTCCCAGCGGGCGCGGCGCGCCCGGTGCATCGCCGCCGCGTAGGCGTTGACGACTTGGGACGAGGTGAGCATGGCATTGGCGTTCGGGTGGCCGGGGACGGAGATGCCGTACTCCGTCTCGATGCCCATTACTCGCCGTACGGTCATGCGGCCCTCCTTGCCCGGCGGCGCCCCCGGGTGGGGTCGGCGCTCAAGTACCGCTGCGCTTCCGGTCCGAATGCGGTCCCCGCTTCCGCACTGCGTGGTGCGGCGGTACCGAAGAGCCTAGAACGCCGATGCGGCGCTGGGGAGATCATTACAGTCATTGCTCCAGTCCGGTTTTCCCTGTTCCGCCGGGGGATCTCCAGGGTGCGTCCCGGCCCCTGGAAAGCATCCGGCTGCGGACGCCCCGCCTGGGACATCCGCAGCCGGTGAGCGGTGTTACAGGTACTGTCCGGTGTTCGCCACCGTGTCGATGGAGCGACCGGTGTCCGCGCCCTGCTTGCCGGTGACGAGGGTGCGGATGTAGACGATCCGCTCGCCCTTCTTGCCGGAGATGCGGGCCCAGTCGTCCGGGTTGGTCGTGTTGGGCAGGTCCTCGTTCTCCTTGAATTCGTCCACGCATGCCTGGAGCAGGTGGGCGACCCGGAGGCCCTTCTGGTTCTGTTCGAGGAATGCCTTGATGGCCATCTTCTTGGCGCGTCCGACGATGTTTTCGATCATGGCGCCGGAGTTGAAGTCCTTGAAGTACAGGACTTCCTTGTCACCGTTGGCGTAGGTGACCTCCAGGAAGCGGTTCTCCTCCGATTCCGCGTACATCTGCTCGACGACCGACTGGATCATGCCGCTGACCGCGGCCTTCTTCGAGCCGCCGTGCTCGGCGAGGTCGTCGGAGTGCAGCGGGAGCCGGTCGGTGAGGTACTTCGAGAAGATGTCCTTGGCGGCTTCGGCGTCCGGACGCTCGATCTTGATCTTGACGTCGAGCCGGCCGGGCCGCAGGATCGCCGGGTCGATCATGTCCTCACGGTTCGAGGCACCGATGACGATCACATTTTCCAGGCCCTCCACACCGTCGATCTCGGAGAGCAGCTGCGGGACGATGGTGTTCTCCACGTCCGAGCTGACGCCCGAGCCTCGGGTGCGGAAGAGGGAGTCCATCTCGTCGAAGAAGACGATGACGGGCGTGCCCTCGCTGGCCTTCTCCCTGGCCCGCTGGAAGACCAGGCGGATGTGCCGCTCGGTCTCGCCGACGTACTTGTTGAGGAGCTCGGGGCCCTTGATGTTGAGGAAGAAGCTCTTCCCCGCGGGCTTGCCGGTCACCTCGGCGACCTTCTTGGCGAGGGAGTTGGCGACCGCCTTGGCGATGAGCGTCTTGCCGCAGCCGGGCGGGCCGTAGAGCAAGACACCCTTGGGCGGGCGCAGTTCGTGCTCCTTGAACAGATCGGGGTAGAGATACGGGAGCTCGACGGCGTCCCGGATCATCTCGATCTGGCCGCCCAGACCGCCGATCTTGGTGTAGTCGATGTCCGGTACCTCTTCGAGGACCAGCTCTTCGACCTCGCTCTTGGGAATGACTTCGTAGACGTAGCCGGAGCGGGGCTCGAGGAGCAGGGCATCGCCGGGGCGGATGGTGGTGTCCAGCAGCGGCTCGGCGAGCCTCACCACCCGTTCCTCGTCGGTGTGCCCGATGACCAGGGCGCGCTCGCCGTCCTCCAGGATTTCCTTGAGGGTGACGATGTCCCCGGCGCTCTCGAACTCCATGGCCTCGACCACGTTGAGCGCTTCGTTGAGCATGACCTCCTGGCCACGCCTGAGCTCTTCGAGCTCGACGCTCGGGCTGACATTGACCCGGAGCTTTCGGCCTCCGGTGAAAATGTCACACGTGCCGTCCTCGTTCGCCTGCAGGAAGACACCGAAGCCGGCCGGCGGCTGAGCGAGCCGGTCGACCTCCTCCTTGAGCGCGACGATCTGGTCGCGGGCCTCACGGAGAGTGTTGGCGAGTCGCTCGTTCTGAGCCGATACGCCGGCCAGGTTGGTCTGCAGCTCGACGATCCGCTCTTCGAGAATCCTCGTGTGACGCGGAGAGTCGGCGAGCTTGCGTCGCAGGACGGCGATCTCCTGCTCGAGATAGGCAACCTGGCCGGCAGGGTCTTCAGACCCCCGCCCCGGCCGGATGCCGCGGTTGATGTCGTCGTCGTGGGCTGCCACGGTCCTCACCTCCTCCAAGGGGAGCTGGACGCTTCCTGACCCTACCTGGGCCGGTGCAGGTTGAAACCCCTAGATCGAAAAGACTGTCGGGGTGTGTCCGATCTTCACCCTTGCGCACGTCCTCACCCTGGGGTGATACCCACCCGACAACATCGGAAAGCGACCGGTTGTATCGTCGACACGGTCAACACCCGTCAGTGCTGGCACTACTTAGACAACATCGGTTAAACGTACGCAGGAACGGCAGGCGAGATGAGCGCCCAGGAAGAAGCCACCGAGCTCGAGGTCTGGATCGACCAGGACCTCTGCACCGGGGACGGCATCTGCGCGCAGTACGCGCCGGAGGTCTTCGAGCTCGACATCGACGGGCTGGCGTACGTGAAGAGCGCCGACGACGAGCTGCTGCAGGACAAGGGCGCCACCACGCCGGTGCCGTTGCCGCTGCTCAACGACGTGCGGGACTCCGCGAAGGAGTGCCCCGGCGACTGCATTCACGTACGCCGCGTGTCGGACAAGGCCGAGGTGTACGGGCCGGACGCCGAGTAACCGGACGCCCGGTGACGGGACGCCGGATGACCGCTCGCCGGTCACCCGGCGAGCAGCCCGGCGACAGAGAGCAACGAAGCGCGTCCGGCCGGAAACCGACGGCCGGACGCGCGGTGCTGCCGCAGTCGGACAGTGATGCCGTGCTCACGCAGCGGCGCGATCGGAATTCCCGCTGCAGGCTCTCGTTCAGACTCCCCGGGCGGCCGGAAGCCCGCCCTCCGCGTCCTTCTCGGCGGAAAGTTCGCTCTCGACGAACTTGCCGTTCTGCCACTGCCACTTGGCGGCCTTGTGGACATCGGGGCAGCAGCGCGGCACGTCGGTGCTGGAGTATCCGGAGAGCGTGGCGCTCAGCGCGCGGCCGGTCAGGGTGAGATCCCGCACGCTCAGCTTGTCGGCGGGGTCGACGAGGGTGGCCACGACGCGCGGGGCGGCGCCGCGGTCTCCACCGCCTCCGCCGCGACCTCGGCCCCCGGCCGCCCCGCCCCCGCGGCCACGGCCCCGGACGCCGGCGGGCTGGACGAAGGAGGCCAGGGCCACGACACCCGCGACGGCTGTCGCGGTGGCGAGCCACTGCATGGGGGTCGTGCCGGTGTGCGGAAGGTCCGGGCCTGCCAAGGACTGCACGCGGAATAACTCCTGGGAAGAGCTGTGGCGGTGGGGGTTGCCCGGCATCGTTCCACACGACGCCCCGTCACGGAACCAACAAGTCCGGACCAAGAAGAAAACTTGAGGAACTCGGCCCTTGCCCTGGGAACGCGAGGCCCACACCGGTAGTTCCCACATGTCCGGAAAAACGGCGACGCCGCCGGGGTTCCCGTGGGGGAACTCACCGGCGGCGCCGTGCGGTTCGGTACGGCTGCGAGCGCGTCAGCTCTCGGCGGCGTCCTGGGCTGCCTGCTCCCGCTGCTCGCGTTCCTTCTTCTCGCGGAGCTTCTGGGCCGGGCTCTTGTGCACCGGCTGCTCCTCGGCGGGCGCGGACTGGCCACCGGGGCCGGTGTAGTCCTCGCCGTACGCGCCCTTGGCGGGCCGGCGGCGGCGCAGCGGCGGCTCCACGCCGTCCGCGAGGCGGCGGGCGGTGAGCAGGAAGCCGGTGTGGCCGATCATGCGGTGGTCGGGGCGGACGGCCAGCCCCTCGACGTGCCAGGTGCGGACCATGGTCTCCCAGGCCGACGGCTCGTTGAAGGTGCCGTGGTCGCGGATGGCCTCGACGGTGCGGGCCAGCTGCGTGGTCGTGGCGACGTACGCGCACAGGATGCCGCCGGGGACGAGCGCCTTGGAGACGGCGTCCAGGCACTCCCAGGGGGCGAGCATGTCCAGGATGACGCGGTCGACGTCGGTGTCGGAGAGGTTGTCCTGGAGGTCACCGACGGTGAGCGTCCAGGCGGGGTGCGAGCCCCCGAAGTACCGCTCGACGTTCTGGGTGGCGATCTCGGCGAAGTCGGCGCGCCGCTCGTAGCTGTGCAGCATGCCCTGGTCGCCGATGGCGCGCAGCAGGAAGCTGCTGAGCGACCCGGATCCCACTCCCGCCTCGACGACGCGGGCGCCGGGGAAGATGTCGGCCATCGCCAGGATCTGCCCCGCGTCCTTGGGGTAGACCACGGCGGCACCGCGGGGCATGGACAGGACGTAGTCGGGGAGCAGGGGGCGCAGCGCGAGGTAGGCGACGTTCCCGGTGGTACGGACAACACTGCCCTCGGGAGCGCCGATCAGCTCGTCGTGGGGGAAGGCTCCCTTGTGGGTGTGGAAGCTCTTCCCCGCTTCGAGCGTGAACGTGTAGTGGCGACCCTTGGGATCGGTGAGCTGGACCTGGTCCCCGACCTTGAAGGGCCCGCGACGGCGGGCGGCACCGGTCGGTTCGGACATGTGACCAGCCTACCGGGCGTGGGGAGCGCTCCGTACCAGGGCGGGC
>NZ_NHSG01000265.1:0-15020 GCF_020024005.1 Streptomyces purpurogeneiscleroticus | reverse complement strand
CGCCGACCCCGTGCGCGAGCTGATGCACCGCCACCGTGAGCTCTGCGAACGGGCCGTCGACCCGCTGGAGATCGCCGCGGGGCTGGAGGCGCACGGCGTGACCGACCGTACGGCCGCCCGTTTCCGGCACCGTGACGTCTTCTCGCTCGCCGAGGAGCTCTACGCCCGCGTGCCGCGCGCCGAGGCGCCCGCGGCCGCGCCGCGCCCCGCCGACCCGGCTCCGCTGCCGTCCGGCCGGGTCCGCGCGGCGCTGCACATGCTGCCCGGCGCGCTGGCCGCCACGACCGTCACCGCCGTCGCCGCGGTCCAGGGCACGGCACCGTCCGTCCTCCGCCCGGCCCTCGCCGTCGTAGGCGCGCTGTTCGTACTCCTGGCGCTGCGGCTGTGCCTACGGAGCGGGGCGCTGCGCACCGGGCACGGCGTCGGCCGCGCGGCCACCCTGTGGACCTGCTGGCTCGCCGGGTACGCCCTGTTCGCCGACCGGCTGCTCGGCGCGCTGCGGGCCGACGGCCCCGAGGTGTCCCTCGCCCGCCTGTCGGCCGCCCTCCCGTCGCTGTTCGGCGTCTTCCCGCCGGTCACCGGGCCGGCGTCCGCCGCCGCCCATGCGCCCTTCCCGTCCGGCCCGCTGCCGGCCGCCGCGGCGATCACCGTCGCGCTGTGCTGCGCGGTCGCGCCCGCCGCCTGGTGTGCGCGGTGGTTCGCGGTACGGGGGCGGCGGCGGCTCGCGGCCAGTCGCGGCCTCGGGGAGTTCGCCGCCGGAATGCGGCCCCTTCTGACGGGCGCGACGCTGCTCTTCGTGGCCGCGACCGTCGCACTGCTGGCCGTCGCGGGACTCCTGGCGGGCCGGTTCGGCACGGGCAGTACGGCGGCGGCGCTCCCGCCGCTCCGCGCGCTGACCCCGTTCGCCGCCGCGCTGACCCTCGCCGTGCTGCTCTTCCTCGCCCGTCTCCTGGCCGTCCACGGCTTCCCGGTGGCGGCGGGCCGCGGCCTGGCCGTAGCGGTGGCGCTGGAGGCCGTCGCCCTGGCCACGCTGCCCGTGGGGCGGCTGCCGGGCGCCGCTGCTGTGGCCCGTCCCGTGGAGGCAGCGGTCGGCCTGCTCGGCCCCGCCGTCGTGCCGGCCGTCGCCTGCGCGGCCGCCGCGCTCGGCCTGTTCGCGTACGGGCTGCGGGCGTTGACCGGCGCGGCGGCGCACTCCACGGCGCTCGGCACCGCCACGCTCCGGTCCGGTACGACCACGCTCCGGCCCGGCGCTGCCGACGCTCCGCCGCCCGGTCCGCCGGCGGCCGCCGCTCCGTAAGGAACAGCGCGGCCCCACAGCCGTCACCCCCCGCCTCGTACCCCTTCGACCCTTTTCGACCCCTCTGAGGAGCCCTCGCACATGACCGTCCATCACGCCGTACGAGAACCGCTCGTACGAGAGCCGCTCGTACGTGAACCGGCCGTACGGGAGCAGGTCACCGCGGCTCCGGCCGTGCCGGTGCTGCCGGTCGTTCCGGCCGTCCGAGAACTGGGGGCCGCGCGATGAGGGTTCTGCTCGTCGGTGCCAACGGGTACCTCGGCCGGCACGTCGCCGACCGGCTGCTCGCCGATCCCGCCGTCCAGCTCACCGCGCTCGGCCGCGGCGACGACGCCGATGTCCGCTTCGACCTGGCCTCGGGCAGCCCCGGCGCGCTGACCCGGTTCCTGGACGCGGTGCACCCGGGTGTCGTGATCAACTGCGCGGGTGCGACCCGCGGCGGCGCCCGCGACCTGACCCGGCACAACACCGTCGCGGTCGCCACGATCTGCGAGTCGCTGCGCCGCAGCGGCTGCGGCGCCCGCCTGGTGCACCTCGGCTGCGCCTCCGAGTACGGGCCCTCGCAGCCCGGCTCGTCCACCGCCGAGGACGCCGTGCCGCGCCCCGGAGGCCCGTACGGCGTCAGCAAGCTCGCCGCGACCGAGCTGGTGCTGGGCTCCGGCCTGGACGCGGTGGTCCTGCGGATCTTCTCGCCGGTCGGTCCGGGCACGCCCGCCGGGTCCCCGCTGGGCCGGCTCGCCGAGGCGATGCGCCGCGCCCTGCAGTCCGGCGAGGGCGAGCTGAAGCTCGGCGGGCTCGGCGTGCAGCGCGACTTCGTGGACGTACGCGACGTGGCGCGCGCCGTGCACGCCGCCTCGCTGTCCGCCGCCCAAGGGGTGGTGAACATCGGTACCGGCAGAGCCGTACGACTGCGTGAGGCCGCCGCCGTGCTCGCCAGAGTCGCCGGGTTCGGCGGCGCGCTGCACGAGCTGGACGCACCGCCCGGGTACGCACCGGGCGGCCACGCGCCGGGCCGGGTCGCGATCCCCGGTCCGGCCGGCGAGCACCCCGGCGGCGGTCTGCCCGCGTACCCGTACCCGGACGGCTGCGGCAGCTGGCAGCAGGCGGACGTCCGTACCGCCCGCGACCGGCTCGGCTGGCGTCCGCGCATCGGACTGGAGGAGTCGCTCGCGGACATCTGGATGGAGGCCGCGTGTCGCATCTGACCGCTCCGTAGGGCGGCGACGGCCTCGTTCTGGACCGCCGTCCCACAGAGCGGACACACACCTCGCCGAGACCCGCCGAGCCCCGCTGAGATCCACCGGGACCTGTGGGAACCACAGGGACCGCGGCTCAGGGGACGCCCGGCAGGCCCCTGCCCGGTTACTGGGACGAATCCGTCTCGCACATCGGACCTGGTGTCTCGGAATGAAGAAGGGCGTGGCAGTGTTACGGGGAGAACCAACGTAATGAATTACCGACCAACGGAGTCCCCGTGTCGCTGCCACCCCTGGTCGAGCCCGCTTCGGAGCTCACCGTCGATGAGGTCCGCAGGTACTCCCGCCACCTGATCATCCCGGATGTCGGGATGGACGGGCAGAAGCGGCTGAAGAACGCCAAGGTGCTGTGTGTCGGCGCCGGTGGCCTGGGCTCGCCTGCGCTGATGTACCTGGCCGCGGCGGGCGTGGGCACGCTCGGCATCGTGGAGTTCGACGAGGTCGACGAGTCGAACCTGCAGCGCCAGATCATCCACAGCCAGGCGGACATCGGCCGTTCGAAGGCGGAGTCCGCCAAGGACACCGTCCTCGGCATCAACCCGTACGTCACGGTCAACCTGCACAAAGAGCGCCTCGACTCCTCGAACGTCATGGAGCTCTTCGCCGAGTACGACCTGATCGTCGACGGTACGGACAACTTCGCCACCCGTTACCTGGTCAACGACGCCTGCGTGCTGCTGAACAAGCCGTACGTCTGGGGTTCGATCTACCGCTTCGACGGCCAGGCGTCGGTGTTCTGGTCCGAGCACGGCCCCTGCTACCGCTGCCTGTACCCGGAGCCCCCGCCGCCCGGCATGGTGCCCTCCTGCGCCGAGGGCGGCGTCCTCGGTGTGCTGTGCGCCTCGATCGGTTCCATCCAGGTCAACGAGGCCATCAAGCTGCTCGCCGGCATCGGTGACCCGCTGGTCGGCCGCCTGATGATCTACGACGCGCTGGAGATGACGTACCGCCAGGTCAAGGTCCGCAAGGACCCGAACTGCGCGGTCTGCGGCCCCAACGCCACCGTCACCGAGCTCATCGACTACGAAGCCTTCTGCGGCGTCGTGTCGGACGAGGCCCAGGAGGCGGCACTCGGCTCGACGATCACTCCGAAGCAGCTCAAGGAGATGATCGACGGCGACGAGAAGATCGAGATCATCGACGTCCGCGAGCCGAACGAGTACGAGATCGTCTCGATCCCCGGCGCCAAGCTGATCCCGAAGAACGAGTTCCTGATGGGCAACGCCCTCCAGGACCTGCCGCAGGACAAGAAGATCGTCCTGCACTGCAAGACGGGTGTCCGCTCCGCCGAGGTCCTCGCGGTCCTGAAGTCCGCGGGCTTCTCGGACGCGGTGCACGTCGGCGGCGGCGTCATCGGCTGGGTCAACCAGATCGAGCCGGAGAAGCCGGTCTACTGACGGCCTCCTGGCCGTCCGCGCCGAGCACAGCGCTTGCAGAAAGGCCCGTCCGCGATGCGGACGGGCCTTCCGCATGTCGGACGCCATGCCGGGCGCCTTCTGTGCGGGGGCCGGTGCAAAACCGGTACCGCCGACGGACGGCACCGCCGTACCGTTGCCGTATGGATTTCTTTCCGCCGCCCCGCCCGAGGGACGAAGAGTCCGGTGACGAAGCGGAGTTCGCGCGGGTGCCCTGGGAGAGCGCGCCCGAGGACGTCATCGGCGGTGTCGTGCCCCTGGAGCGCGTGCTGGCCCGCAATGACCACCTGGCGATCGTCGCGACCCAGGCCGTGGCCTACGAGGACGGCGTGGAGATCCGGCTGCGGATGCGTGCCCGGCGCCGTCCCGATATGAGCCGTGAGGACTGGGCGCGGGTCTCCCGCGGCGTGTGGGGCTACGACGACGACCCGTGGCAGCTGGCGGCGGCGGAGGCGGCGGTCGCGGAGGGCCGGCATCCGGACGGGCTGCTGCGCTTCGGTGTGCGCTTCGCGGACGGCTGCGTGGTCACCACCGTCGACGAGCGCGAGGACGGGGACGAGTGGCCCGGACCGCCCCCGGAGCTGCCTGTGCTGACGCTGAACGAGGAGGGCGGCGGCAGCTCCGGCGAGAACATCGACAGCGAGTACGCGCTCTGGCTCTGGCCGCTTCCCCCGCCGCAGCTCTTCGAACTGGCGGTGGAATGGCCGCTGCTGGACGTGGGACTCACGTTCACGCCGCTGGACGGCGCGGAGATCGCGGCGGCGGCGGCCCGGGCGCGGCCCTTCTGGGACGACTGAGTACTACGAGGCGCGCGGCGTACGGAGGAGACGCGGCCCGCGTCTCCTCCGGACGCCGCGCCTCACAGCGCCCCCTTGCGCGTCAGGTACGTGAACGACAGCCAGCCCGGCAGGACCGGCAGCCAGAACGTCATCAGCCGGAACAGCAGCACCGCCGACAGGGCCGTGTCACTGCCCAGCCCCGCCGCGGTCAGCAGACCGGTCAGGGCCAGCTCGACGGCGCCGACACCGCCCGGCGTGGGGGCCGCGGAGCCCAGCGCGTTGCCCGCGAGGAAGACGACGGCGATGCTCGCGTACGAGATCTGGTCGCCGCCCCCGAAGGCGCGGATCGAGGCGTCGAGGCACATCACGTTCGCCGCGGTCAGCAGCAGCATCCCGCCGATGCCGGCGAGCAGCTTCTTCGGCCGCTGCAGCACGTCCAGCATGCGCGGCACGACGCCGGCGAACAGCGACCGCACCCGCGTCACCACGAACTTGCGCAGCGCCGGGATCGCCGTGACCACCAGGGCCAGCACCGCCGCCGTCAGCAGCCCCGCGATGACCGTACGGGACGGCGAGAGCGAGGGCGTGCGCTCGGTACCGGTCAGATAGCCGAAGGTCAGCAGCAACAGGATGTGGCTGCCGAGGCCGAACAGCTGGGACGCGCCGACGCTCGCCACTGCCAGGCCGGGCCGGATGCCGGCCCGCTGCAGGAAGCGGGCGTTGAGCGCCACGCCGCCGACCGCGGCCGGCGCGACCAGCTTCACGAAGTTGCCCGCGATCTGCGCGATCACCGTCCGTACGAAGGCGACCTTCTCGGGGACGAAACCGAGCAGGCTGAGCGCCGCCGCAATGTAGGTCAGCGCGGAGAAGAACATCGCGGCCGCCACCCAGCCCCAGTTCGCCTCCCCGATGACCTGGTCGAACTTCACGTGCGTGAGTTGCGAGAGCAGGAAGTACGCGGCGAACGCGCCCGCGATCCAGCTGACCAGCGTGCGCGGGCTGATCCGCTCCAGCTTGGCCGGCTCGACCGGCGCGGTCGGGCGGATCAGCAGCACCTGGCGGCGGATCTGGGTGAGCAGGTCATCCTCGCGGGCCTCCTCCATCGCCTCTTCCAGCGCCCGCTTCTCGGCGTTCTTCTCGGCCCGCAGTGTCTTGCGGTCGGTGCGGCCCTCCGCCGCCTTGGCCGTCTTGGCGGCCCTGGAGGCCGCCAGCACGGCCTCGCGCTCCCGCTTGGCCCGTTCCCTCGCCAGGTGGCGCAGCGTCGCCCTGGTGGTCCGGCTGAGCGCGATCGGCTGGAGCAGCGGCAGGCTGTCCGCCACCGCGTCCGGGCCGAGCACCTCCACCGCCGCCTGCACGCTGCGCTCGGCGCCGACGCGCAGGCCGAGCGTGGTCAGCAGCTGGGCGACGTCCATCCGCAGCACCACGTCCCCGGAGGCGATCTCACCGCCGCGCAGATCCGTGAGGACGACCGTGCCGGAACGATCCACCAGGAGCGCGTCACCGACCAGCCGCCGATGCGCGATGCGCCGCGACTGCAGCGCGTCGACCTGCTGCCAGGCGTTGTGCATCAGCTCGTCGGTGATCTCGTCGTCCGCGAGCGCGTCCAGGGTGCGGCCCCCGACGTGCTCGTACACGAGCATCACGGCGTCCGGGCCCAGCTCGGAGGTGGCGATCAGCTTGGGCGCGTTGGCGCCGGCGGCGATCGCCGCGTACGCCAGGAGCGCCTCCTGTTCCAGCGCCTGGCGCAGCGACTGCAGGCTGCGGCGCTGGTTGATGCCGCGCAGCGACAGCCGCCGCCACACGCGGTAGAAGAAGCCCTGCGCCTGCTGCTCGCGGTCCACGACGGTGACGTCGATGGGCGGGCCGTCCTCCAGGGTGACGATGTACCGGCGGCCCCGGTCGGAGTGCTCCGGGTACGCGGTGTCCTCCGCACGCAGCGCGCTGACCGGGTGGAAGCCGACCCGGCGCAGGCCCGCGAGGAGGTTCTGGCCGGTGGGCCGGACGTTCGGGGAGCCGACCGCGTACAGGGTGCCGAAGGCGACCGTGTACCCGATCAGCACGGTCGTGACGATGGCGAACGGCGTGGTGTACCGGCCGACCAGCACCGCGAAGGCGTCCAGGAGCAGTACGCACCACATGGCCACGCGCCAGCGCGGCCTACGGGACATGCCGACGGCCGTCATGTAGGCGATGACCGGCGCCAGATAGCTGTGCACGGGGGCGGTGATCGCCCCGTTGGCGAGCGGCTGGGTGAGCGCGTCCCGGATCGACTGCGGAGCGGCCTCGGCCACCCACAGGTCCGTCGCGAGCGACACCCCGTGGGCGAGCACGGCCGCGAGCACGCCGTCCGCGATCCGCAGCCCGTCCCGCTTGATCAGCCGTTCGATCGCGAAGGCGACCGGAACGATCAGTACGGCGATGCTCGCGGTCAGCCCGGCGAAGGTGATCAGCAGCTGGGGCGCCTGTCCCGCGCCCTTGCCGATGTCGTTCTCCAGGCCCTGCGTGGTGCCGTGCGCGAACGTCGCCAGCGCCAGGACCAGCGCGATCCCCACCACGCCGAGCAGGAAACGCATCAGGTCGAAGGGGCGGTGCACGCGTGCGGGCAGCAGCGGCTCGTCGCCGGAGACGTGGTCCACGTGGAACTCGCTGCCGACGCCCTCCGCGGGGCGGTCGGCGCGGTCCGTACGGGGCGCCTTAATGAGGCGCGGCCGGTCGGCGCCGGGTCTGTCGGAGTCCTGCCCCGGGGCGTCGTCGCGCGACGCACCCGGTGGCGGACGCTCGTCCTTCGGGGTGCGGCCGGCGGCTGCGCCCGCCCCTTCGGGCGCGTCGGTCCGCCCGGCCTGTTCGGTGGTACGTGCCATGTCGGTGGTGGAAGCCCTTCCCCGTTGTAGCGGCTGTCCCGGTTCTCTCTCCGGCTGGACCGGCTGCTCCGGCTTCCTCGTGGTCGTGCCGTCGGCGTCCGTGGAGTGGTGGTCGTCGGTGGTGCGGTGGTCATCGGTGGTGCGGTGGTCGCCAGTGGTGCGGTCGGATCCGGCCAACGCCTCAGTGGCGCCCGCCTCCTCCGGAGGCGCCGCGCTCTGACCCTGCTCGGCCTTCTCTTCTTGATCTCGTATCACCAGTCACCGCCCGGAAGATGGTGGCACGGCCCCGGTGCGGAGGGGGGCATCAGGGTGCATTTCGGGGGCGCGGGATGCGCAGCGTACGCCGCGGCAGCCCCGCGTGCACGCGACGCCACCGCCGTGGCGGGGAACGCGGGGCGCTGTCGGTGGCATACGGCAGGATGGGGCGAATGAGTGGGACCGAAGAGCGCGGGAGTGACGCCCCGGACGGCGAGCTCCCGGAGTACGCGGACCTCGTGCTCGGGGTGGCCGAGCGGATTCCGCCGGGCCGCGTGATGACGTACGGAGACGTCGCCGAGTACTTGGGCGAGGGCGGCCCGCGACAGGTGGGCCGGGTGATGTCGCTGTACGGCGGCGCCGTGCCGTGGTGGCGCGTGGTGCGCGCGGACGGCGTGTTCCTGCCCGGCAAGGAGCGGCACGCGCTGCAGCAGTACCGCGCCGAGGGCACGCCGCTGCGCGAGGCGCGGCGTACGGAGGGCGCCCGCGGGGACCGGACGATGCCGCGCATAGACATGCGGCGAGCGCGCTGGGACGGCCGTGAGGGGCCGGAAGGGGCCACGGACGGCTGAGGGGACACTCGGCTTCCGGTACGCCGTTCCGAGACGCGCTGCGGCTCGTGCGCCGCCTGGCGTAGCGTCGGGCGCAGCCCCCACGGCGGACATCAACACCCGAACCATCCCGCACTCCCACACCACACGCATCGACAGCCTTACCTCGTCACACCAGCATCACCGCAGACGGAACGTCCGGCATCATCCACCGGCTCCCCGTCTCCACCGCATCCGCACACCAGGCCCCCAGTACCACCGCAACCGCACCTCAGACCCCGGCACAGGCGATCCACGTGAGTTCCTCCCCCTCGGCGATTCCGCAGGCCCGGCCGCATCCGCAGCCGGCGCGGCGGGATGCCCCCGGCGCGTACCGACTGGTGCGCACCCGGCCGGACGCGATCCGCCTTCCTGCCATGGACGCACGTCAGCGCGGTGTGGTTGAGCACGAGGACGGCCCGCTGCTCGTGCTCGCCGGTCCCGGTACGGGCAAGACCACGACGCTCGTCGAGGCGGTCACCCGGCGGGTGCGGCAGGGCACCGACCCCGAGCGGATCCTGGTCCTCACCTTCAGCCGCAAGGCCGCCGTGGAGCTGCGCGACCGGATGGCGGCACGGCTGAGCCACGAGACGGGGGCCGGGGACGCCGCCTCCGGAGGCGGCGAGGTGCCCGGCGAGAGAGAGGGAGCGCGTGATGCTGACGGGGCGCCGGTGCACGAGCCCGTGCGCCGGGCGGACAGCCCGCAGGCCACCACCTTTCATTCCTTCTGTTACGCGCTCGTCCGTGCCCACCAGGACGCCGACCTCTTCGCCGACCCGCTGCGCCTGTTGTCCGGACCCGAGCAGGACCTCGTGGTCCGCGAGCTGCTGGCCGGCCAGGCCGAGCTGGCCCGTGAGCACCGCGCGCCGGTCGGCTGGCCGGACGAGCTGCGGGCGTGCCTGACCACCCGCGGCTTCGCCGACGAGGTACGGGCCGTGCTCGCGCGCAGCCGGGAGCTGGGGCTCGGCCCGGACGCGCTGGGCGACTTCGCGCGCCGCACGGGACGGCCCGACTGGGGCGCGGCCGCCGGCTTCCTTGCCGAGTACCTCGATGTCCTGGACGCCCAAGGGGTGCTGGACTACGCCGAACTGGTGCACCGTGCGGTGCTGCTCGCCGAGCGCCCCGAGGTGGCGGCCGAGCTGGCGCGCCGCTACGACGCGGTGTTCGTCGACGAGTACCAGGACACCGACGCCGCACAGGTCCGGCTGCTGCACGCGCTGGCGGGGAACCGCGGGCCCGCGGTCACCGGAGCGGGCGGCGGCCGCACCCTGGTCGCCTTCGGCGACCCGGACCAGTCGATCTACGCCTTCCGTGGCGCCGACGTCAACGGCATCCTCGATTTCCCGGAGACCTTCCGGCGCGCGGACGGTGCCCCGGCGCCCGTGCAGGTGCTGCGCACCGCCCGACGCTCGGGGGCCGCGCTGGTCGCGGCCACCCGGCTGCTCACCCGCCGGATGCCGCTCAACCGGCTGCCCGCCCGTCAGGTCCGGGAGCACCGCGAGCCGACCCCCGTACGGGACGGCGGGCGGATCGAGGCGTACACGTACCCCACGGCAGGCGCCGAGCTGGACAACATCGCCGACATCCTGCGCCGGGCGCACCTGGAGGACGGCGTCCCGTGGCAGGACATGGCCGTTCTCGTACGCGCGGGCGGCCGTTCGATCCCGTCCATACGCCGCGCGCTCACCTCCGCCGGCGTCCCCCTCGACATCGACGGCGACGACCTCCCGCTGCGCCACGAGCCCGCGGTCGCGCCGCTGCTGCTGGCCCTGCGGGTGGCGGCGACGGACGCGCCGGGGCCGGACGGAGAAGCGGTACCCGACGGGGACGAGGTACTGGACGGGGAACTGCGCGAGGAGTCGTACGAGGAGTCGTACCAGGAGCTGGCCGACGGGCCGGAGGGGTCTGAGGAGGCGCTGGAGTCGCTGGAGGCGCCGGAGAGCGGCGAGGAGCCGTCGGCGGAGCGGGCGGACGGTGAAGAGGCCGCCGGGGAGCTCGACGGGGCCGTGGAGGCGCTGGAGGGGGAGCCGGACGGAGCCGCCGCGGCGCCCGCGGAGGCCACGCGCATCGCGCCCGAGGTGGCCATGGAGCTGCTGACATCCCCGCTCGGCGGGATGGACGCCGCCGACCTGCGGCGGCTCGGGCGCGCGCTCCGGGAGGAGGAGCGGGCCGCCGGACGGACCGTGCCGCGCCCCTCGGACGTGCTCATCGCCGAGGCGCTGGACGAGCCGGAGCGCCTGGTGGCGCACGACCCGGCGTACGCGCGAGGCGCCCAGCGGCTCGGCCTGCTGCTGCGCAAGGCGCGCGAGCTGCTCGCCGGCGGCGGCACCGCCGAGCAGGCGCTGTGGGAGCTGTGGGACGGGACACCGTGGCCGGGGCGGCTGGAGCGGACCGCCCGGCGCGGCGGCGCGGCGGGCCGCAACGCCGACCGCGACCTGGACGCCGTCGTCGCGCTCTTCGAGACGGCGGCCCGCGCCGAGGAGCGCACCGGCGGCCGCGGCGCCCTGAACTTCCTGGAGGAGCTGGACAACCAGGACATCGCCGCGGACACGCTGACCCGCCGCACGGTACGGCCCGACGCGGTCCGCCTGATGACGGCACACCGCGCAAAGGGCCTGGAGTGGCGCCTCGTGGTGATCGCCGGCGTACAGGAAGGGCTCTGGCCCGATCTGCGCCGCCGCGGTTCGCTCCTGGAGGCCGACCGGATCGGCCGGGACGGCCTTGCCGAACCGCTCACTCCGGGCGCGCTGCTGGCCGAGGAACGCCGGCTGTTCTACGTGGCGGCGACCCGCGCCCGTGAGCGCCTTGTCGTCACCGCCGTGAAGGCCGCGGCCGACGACGGCGACCAGCCCTCCCGCTTCCTCGGCGAGCTCGGTGTCGACCCGGTGGACGTCACCGGGCGCCCGCGCCGCCCGCTCTCGGTGGCCGCGCTCGTCGCCGAGCTGCGCGCCACCGTCGTCGACCCCGCGGCCTCCGAAGCGCTGCGCACCGCCGCCACCGAGCGGCTCGCCAGGCTGGCCGCACTCCGGGACGACGAGGGCCGCCCCCTGGTGCCCGCCGCGCACCCGTACCGCTGGTGGGGCCTGTACGAGCCGACGCACAGCTCCGTACCGCTGCGGGACCGCGACACCCCCGTGGCGCTCTCGGGCAGCGCGCTCGACCAGCTCGCGAACGCCTGCGCGCTCCAGTGGTTCCTGGGCCGGGAGGTCCGGGCGGACGCGCCCGCGACCGCCGCGCAGGGCTTCGGCAACGTGGTCCACGTCCTGGCCGACGAGGTCGCCTCCGGGCGCACGCCCGCCGACCTCGCCGTCCTGATGGAGCGGCTGGACTCCGTATGGGACGCGCTCGCCTTCGATGCGCCGTGGAAGTCGCGCCAGGAGAAGGACAGCGCGCGCGCCGCCCTGGAGCGCTTCCTGCGCTGGCACGTGATGGAGCGCGAGGCGCTCGGCCGCACCACGGTCGCCACCGAGCACGGCTTCGACGTCACGCTGAAGGCCGGGGAGGCGGGGGAGTACGCGGTCCGCATCCGCGGCAGCATGGACCGCGTCGAGGCCGACGCGGACGGCCACGCGTACGTCGTGGACTTCAAGACGGGCAAGAGCAAGCCGACAGGACCCGAGGTGGCCCGGCACCCGCAGCTCGCCGTGTACCAGCTCGCGGTGCGCGAGGGCGCGGTCGACGAGGTCTTCGAGGGGCGCACCCCGGAAGCAGGCGGCGCCGAGCTCGTACATCTGCGCCAGGGCGCGCCCAAGAAGGACGGCGGCGACGCACTCCCCGTGGTGCAGGCCCAGCAGCCGCCGGACGGCGACTGGGTGGGCGACCTGCTGGCCACCGCCGCCGGGCGGGTCCTGGAGGAGCGCTTCGTGCCCTCCACCGGCAAGCACTGCGCCCACTGCGCGTTCAAGAGCTCCTGCTCGGCCCGGCCCGAGGGACAGCACGTCGTCGAGTGACGGTCCACCTCACTGACCGGCTCTTTTGCTCCGTTGTCAGTGCCGCCCGTTACCGTCTCGGACGTGTCCGCACGCATCACCGACCCCGAGCAGCTCAAAGAGCTGCTGGGCATCCCGTTCACCCCGGAGCAGACGGCCTGCATCACGGCGCCGCCCGCCCCGCAGGTCATCGTGGCCGGCGCCGGCTCCGGCAAGACGACGGTCATGGCCGCCCGGGTGGTGTGGCTGGTGGGCACGGGGCAGGTCGCCCCCGAGCAGGTCCTCGGCCTGACGTTCACGAACAAGGCGGCGGGCGAGCTGGCCGAGCGCGTCCGCACGGCCCTGCTCGCGGCTGGCGTGACCGACCCCGATCCGATGCCGGGCGGCCGGGGCGGCGCCGACGACGCCCCCGGAGAGCCGCGCATCTCCACGTACCACGCCTTCGCCGGCCAGCTCTTGAAGGACCACGGGCTGCGCATCGGTGTCGAGCCCAGCGCCCGGCTGCTCGCCGACGCCACGCGCTTCCAGCTCGCCGCACGGGTGCTGCGCGCGGCGCCGGGCCCGTATCCCGCGCTCACCACCTCGCTGCCCACCCTCGTCGAGGACCTCCTCGCCCTCGACGGCGAGCTCGCCGAGCACCTCGTCACGCCCGAGGAGCTGCGCGCGCACGACACCCGGCTGCTCGCCGAGCTGGGCGCCGCCAAGCTCAGCAACGCCGAGCTGCGCCAGGTCCCCGAGGCGGTGCGCGGCCGCCTGGAGCTGCTCGAACTGGTCGGCGCGTACCGCAGCGAGAAGCGCCGCCGCGACCTCCTGGACTTCGGCGACCAGATCGCTCTCTCCGCCACGCTGGCCACCACGCGCCCCGAAGTGGGCCGCCTGCTGCGCGAGGAGTTCGCCGTCGTCCTCCTGGACGAGTACCAGGACACCTCGGTCGCCCAGCGCCTGCTGCTCTCCGGGCTCTTCGGCGGGGGCACCGGCCATGCCGTCACCGCTGTCGGCGACCCCTGCCAGGCCATTTACGGCTGGCGCGGCGCCTCCGTGGCCAACCTCGACGACTTCCCCCGGCACTTCCCGTTCGCCGACGGCAGCCCGGCCCGCCGCTTCGCGCTCAGCGAGAACCGCCGCAGCGGCGGCCGCCTCCTGGACCTCGCCAACGGTCTGGCGGCCCCGCTGCGCGAGCGCCACGAAGGCGTCGAGGCGCTGCGCCCGGCACCCGGCGCGGAGCGCGACGGCATCGTGCGCTGCGCCCTGCTGCCCACCCACGCCGACGAGATGCGCTGGCTCGCCGACTCCCTCGCCCACCTCGTCCGTACGGGCACACCGCCCGGCGAGATCGCCGTCCTGTGCCGCACGGCCGGCGATTTCGCCCGCATCCAGGGCGAGCTGGTCGCCCGCGACATCCCGGTGGAGGTCGTCGGCCTCTCCGGGCTGCTGCACCTCCCCGAGGTCGCCGATCTGGTCGCCGTCTGCGAGGTGCTGCAGGACCCCACCGCCAACGCCGCCCTGGTCCGCCTCCTGATCGGGCCGCGCTGGCGCATCGGCCCCCGGGACCTCGCCCTGCTCGGCCGTCTCGCCCGTACGCTCGTGCACCGCGACGGCCCCTCCGACGACCCCGAGCGGCGCCTCGCCGAGGCCGTCGAGGGCACGGACCCGGCCGAGGTGATATCCCTCGCCGACGCGCTGGACACGTTCCTCGGGACGGACGGCGCCGCTCCCGAGGGCGACGGGCCGGGAGCCGGGCTGCCATTCTCGGCCGACGCCAGGGTCCGCTTCGCCCACCTCGCCGCCGAGCTGCGCGACCTGCGCCGCTCTCTCGGCGATCCCCTGATGGACGTCCTGCACCGCGTCCTGGCCACCACGGGGCTCGACGTCGAGCTGTCCGCCTCGCCGCGCGCCCTGGCCGCCCGCCGCCGGGAGACCCTGGGCTCCTTCCTGGACATCGCCGCCGGCTTCGCGGCCCTGGACGGCGAGGCCACGCTGCTCGCCTTCCTCGGCTTCCTCCGCACGGCCGTGCAGCACGAAAAGGGCCTGGACAGCTCGCTCCCGGGCGGCGAGAACACGGTCAAGGTCCTGACCGCGCACAAGTCCAAGGGCCTGGAGTGGGACGTGGTCGCCGTCCCCGGGCTGGTCGACAAGCAGTTCCCCAGCAGCCGGGCCCGCGAGTCCTGGACCAGTCAGGCCAAGGTGCTGCCGCACGGCCTGCGGGGCGACGCCGACACCCTGCCCGACGTGCAGCAGTGGGACAGCCGCGGCATGAAGGCGTTCAAGGAGGCGATGAAGGACCACCAGTCCACCGAGGAGCTGCGCCTCGGGTACGTCACGTTCACCCGCCCCCGCTCCCTGCTGCTCGGCTCCGGCCACTGGTGGGGCCCCGACCAGAAGAAGCCGCGCGGCCCGTCGGCCTTCCTGGAGGCGCTGCGCGCGCACTGCGAGGCGGGCCACGGCGAGATCGAGGAGTGGGCCGAGCCCCCCGAGGAGGACGCGGAGAACCCGGCCCTCGTGGCGGCGGCCGACGACGCCGCGGGGGAGTGGCCGCTCCCGCTGGACCCGGAGGCGATGACCCGGCGCCGAGGGGCGGCGGAAGCGGTACTGGAGCGCCTGCGGCACCTCGAAGCGGTCGCGGACGCCCCCGCCGACG
>NZ_NHSG01000264.1:0-28486 GCF_020024005.1 Streptomyces purpurogeneiscleroticus | reverse complement strand
GCCCGCCCCCGTCCCACCGTCAGGAGGCTCGCACCGTGCGATACCGACCCAGTCCCCGTACCCGCAAGGTGGCGGTCGGGGCCGTCGCCCTGAGTGCGGTCGGCGCGATGAACGCGCCGGCCGTCATCGGCTACGCCGAGCACAAGTACCACGACTACAAGATCAATCAGCCGTCGTACAAGGCACGGTACGGGCACTGGGACCTGGTGGACGTGCCGGAGCGGTTCCGGATCAACACCATCCACGCCGCGCTGCTGCACACCGGCAAGGTGCTGATGATCGCCGGGTCCGGCAATGACGAGAAGAACTTCGACGCCGGCACGTTCCAGAGCGTGCTGTGGGACCCGGTCAAGAACACCTTCAAGGAGATCGACACTCCGAAGGACATGTTCTGCGCCGGCCACGCCCAGCTGCCGGACGGCAAGCTGCTGGTGGCGGGCGGCACCCGCCGGTACGAGAAGCTCAAGGGCGATGTCACCCGGGCGGGCGGCCTGATGGTCGTGAAGAACGAGAACCCGGACAAGCCGAAGACCCTGCCCAAGGGCACCGTCTTCCGCAGCCCGGACGGTCTGGAGTACCGCTCGCAGTTCCCGGTGGTGGTGCCGCGCGCCAAGAAGACGCCCGCCCCCGACGGGAGCGGCGAAATGCGGGTCACCGCGCGCGAGGCGCGGGTGTTCGTCGAGGCCGTGCGGCGCGGCCGGGCGGGGGTGACGAACACGGCCGCGCAGTACAGCATCAAGGGGCTCAAGGGCGCGGACGCCCGTAACCACTACGGTCTGGCGACCAAGCTCGGCATGGACAAGAAGGATTTCCAGGGCCTGAAGGACACGTACGAGTTCGATCCGGTCGCCGAGCGGTATCTCCGCGTGGACCCGATGAACGAGGCGCGCTGGTACCCGACGCTGGTCACCCTGAAAAGCGGCAAGGTCCTCTCGGTCTCCGGGCTCGACGACATGGGCGAGATCATCCCGGGCAAGAACGAGATCTACGACCCAAAGACCCGCAAGTGGTCCAAGGGGCCGCACCGCTACTTCCCGACCTACCCGGCGCTCTTCCTCACCGGCGACGGGAAGCTCTTCTACTCCGGCTCCAACGCCGGCTACGGCCCGGCCGACAAGGGCCGCACACCCGGCATCTGGAACGTCAGGAAGAACACCTTCAAGCCGGTGCCCGGCCTGCCGGACCCCGAGCTGATCGAGACCTCCGCCTCCGTGCTGCTGCCGCCCGCCCAGAAGCAGCAGGTCATGGTCCTCGGCGGGGGCGGCGTCGGCGAGTCACCGAAGTCCACGGCCCGCACCGCGCTGGTGGACCTCACCAAGAAGAACCCCGAGTACCGCCCCGGGCCCGACCTCACCGAGGGCACCCGCTACCTGAACGCGGTGCTCACACCGGACGACAAGGTGTTCACCAGCGGCGGGTCCGGTGACTACCGCGGCAAGGGCGCCAGCGACAACCACAAGGCGCAGATCTTCGACCCGCGTACGCGCGCGTTCACCAAGGCGGCGGAGCCGGCCGTGGGCCGCAATTACCACTCCGAGGCGCTGCTGCTCCCGGACGGGCGGATCGCGGTCTTCGGCTCCGACCCGCTGTTCTCGGACCGCGCGAACACCAGGGGCGGGGAGTTCGAGAAGCGCATCGAGGTCTACACGCCGCCGTACCGCTACGACCGCGCGCGGCCCGCGGCGGCGCACGGCCCGACCGAGGTGAAGCGGGGGAAGACCACCCGCTTCACCGTGGCCGGCGCCGGGAAGGTGAAGACCGCCCGGCTGATGCGGCCCAGCGCCGTCACCCATGTCACCGACGTGGAGCAGCGGTCGGTGGCGCTGGACTTCGAGCGCCGCGGCAGCACGCTGTCGGTGCGCGTGCCCAAGAGCCATTCGCTGGTGCCGCGGGGCTGGTACATGCTCTTCCTCACGGACTCGCGGGGGACTCCGTCGCAGGCGAAGTGGGTGCATGTGAAGTGACCGGCGAGGCGGTCGGTGCGGGGGACGGCGACGCGGCCGCCGGGGACGGTGAATCGGTGGCCGGGGACGGTGAAGCGGTGACCGGGGACGGCGCCGCCGGGCCGGCCGGGGTTGCGGACTCCTCCTGCGTGTAGTCCTCCCGGCCCGGCAGGTTTTCCTTGGCGGCACTGGCGAGCCGCAGTGCGTAGTCGGTCCACCACTGGCCTGCCGGGGGGCCGCCGCGGCAGGTGCCGTCCGACTCGCCGGGCCGCTTGACCCACAGGTAGGCGTCCACGAGCGGGTGGCCGGTACGGGTGGTGGGGGGCGTGCCGAGCGCGCGGTCGGGCGGGTTGCACCAGTTCTCCGCGCCGGTCTCCTCCTCCTGGGTGTCCGGGGGCGGGCCGTTGCCGTTGCGGCTGGTGTCGATGATGTAATGCACGCCGCCGAGCGCCTTGGAGAGCTTGTCGCCGTACGCCTCGGTCGCCTCGGTGGTCTGGAAGTTGGAGACGTTGAGCGCGAAGCCGTCCGCGCGTTTGACGCCTGCCGACACCAGGTACTTGGCGAGCGCGTCGGTGTCCTTGATCCAGGAGGCGTTGCCCGCGTCCACGTAGACCGAGGCACCCGGGCGCGCCTTGAGCGTGCGCACCGCCTCGTCCAGCAGCGCCAGGCGGTCGCTGCGTGCGCGGTCGCGGCAGCCGGCGACGGTGTGCGGCACCGCGTCCGGTTCCAGTACGACGACCGCCTTGCGGTTGCCCAGCCCCTTGGCCAGCCGGGCGACCCAGGCGCGGTAGGCGCGGTCGCTGCCGGCGCCGCCCGCGGAGTAGTGGCCGCAGTCCCGCTGCGGGATGTTGTAGGCGACGAAGATCGGGACACGGTTGTCGCCGGCCGCCTGCTGGGTGATGCGCGCCACGCGGGGTGCGGGGTTCTCCTCGGTGAGCCAGACGGCCACGGGCTGGTCGGCGATCCGGCGCAGCAGGGTCGCCTCCGGTTCCCGTCCCCGTTCGGTCAGGACGCGCGCCTTCCGGGCGCTCGGGGTGTCCGGGTCGACCCAGAAACCGGTCGGCTTCCCTTCGGGGGCCGCGGCCCAGCACGCGGCGGTCAGCAACCCGAGCAGCGGCAGTACGCCCAGGGCCACGCCCGCCCGGTTGTCAAGCCGGCTCATAAGCCGTCTGCCCAGTCATGAGTTCCCTTTCCTTCGCGGTACGACGGTCATGTCATGTCATACCTGTCCAGGATGACATGACATGACCGCTTTTCAGGGAATTTCGTGCTATTTACTGCCTGACTGCGGCAGCACCGCGAAGGAGTGGTGTGCCGTCAGGTCACCTCCGGCCGGGCGTACTCGCTCATCGCGTCGATCAGCCAGCGCGCCAGGTAGTCGGCGAAGGAGGAGCGCGGGAGGAGACGGTAGGTGTCCTCCGCGGTCCGCCAGAGGATCACAGGGACCGGGCCGAGCTGGGTGGCGAGGGCCTCTCCGGGGGTGAAGACCCGCGGGTGCAGGTCGAGCGGGCAGCCCTTCTCCAGGACCTCGCGGGCCGCGGGGCCGCGCAGCTCCAGGACCGTACGGTTGGCCGACACATCGACGACCGAGCCGGGCTCGCCGGCCAGCGCCTCGTGGAGTTCGGCGGTGATCGGGGCCGTGCCGGGCGGCGCGACCACCAGCCACTCGTCCGGGCCGAGCCAGAGCGTGGTGCGCGGCCCGGCCGGCGAGGTCTCCCCACAGCGCGCGGGCAGCGCCGCGCCGAGGCACTTCTCGATCCGCGCGGCGGCGAACGAGTCGGGTTCGACGCGCAGGCTCAGCATCGTGGTGTACGGCCACTCGCTCACCGAGACGCCGCGCGGGCCGGTGACCGTGGCGTCGCGGAGCCGGTCGGCGAGGTGGGCGAGCGGGCTGCGGCGGAGCGCCGCGGGGCCCGTGGCGGTGTCGGTGACGGTCGGCTCAGCCATCGCGCTTGGTCCCTTCGGGGTCGTAGAGGACGGGTCCGGAGACCTCGACGGGTACGAGGTCGTCGCCGACGACGGCGAGCAGGGTCTCGCCGATCCGGTCGCGCCCCGACTTGACCATCGCCAGGCCGAACGGGCGGCCGAGCGCCGGGCTGTAGTAGGCGGAGGTGACGTGGCCGAGCATCGGCACGGGCCCGGCCTCGGGGGTGACGGGAACGCCCTGGTCGATGAGTTGGGTGCCTTCGGGGAGGCGCGTGGCGCGGTCGGTGGGGAGCACGCCCACCAGGTGCTTGCGGTCGGCGCGTGCGGTGTCGGCCCGGGCGAAGGAGCGCTTGCCGACGAAGTCCTTCAGCTTGGAGACCACCCAGGACATCCCGGCGTCCTGCGGGGTGACCGTGCCGTCGGTGTCCTGGCCGACGATGATGAAGCCCTTCTCGGCCCGCAGCACGTGCATGGTCTCGGTGCCGTACGGAGTGATGCCGTACGGACGGCCCGCCTCGTACACCTCGTCCCAGACGGCCCGGCCGTACCAGGACGAGACGTTGATCTCGAAGGCCAGTTCGCCGGAGAAGGAGATCCGGCAGACCCGCGCGGGAACGCCCGAGGCGAGGGTGGTCTCGCGGAAGGTCATGAACGGGAAGGCGTCGTTGGAGACGTCCAGGTCGGGCGCCACCTGAGCGATGACGTCGCGCGACTTCGGGCCGACGACGGCGACGGTGGTCCACTGCTCGGTGACCGAGGTGCACTTCACGTCCAGCTCGGGCCACTCGGTCTGCAGCCACTCCTCCAGCCAGTCCAGGACGTTCGCGGCGCCGCCGGTCGTGGTGGTCATGAAGTAGCGGTCGTCGGCGACGCGCAGGGTCACACCGTCGTCGAAGATCATGCCGTCGGGCTTGCACATCACGCCGTAGCGCGCGAAGCCGGGCTTCAGCTTCTTGAAGCCGTTGGTGTAGATGCGGTTGAGAAATTCGCCGGCGTCCGCGCCCCAGATCTCGATCTTGCCGAGGGTGGAGGCGTCCATGAAGGCGACACCTTCGCGGGCCGCCCGGCATTCCCGCTGCACCGCGGCGTCCATGTCCTCGCCGGGCTGCGGGTAGTACCACGGCCGCTTCCACTGCCCGACGTCCTCGAACTCGGCGCCGTGTTCGACGTGCCAGTCGTGGACGGCGGTACGGCGTTCGGGGTCGAAGAGGTCGGCGCGTTCACGTCCGGCGAGCGCCGCGAAGGAAACGGGCGTGTACGGGGCGCGGTAGGTCGTCGTCCCGATGTCACCGGGCGAGACGGGCGCCTCCCCCTCCTTCAGCAGTTCGCCGATGACGCCGATGGCGTTGACACCGGAGGTCTTGCCCTGGTCGTTGGCGGTGCCGAGCGAGGTGTACCGCTTGACGTGCTCGGCGCCGCGCATCCCGGCGCCGGTGGAGCGCCGCACGTCGGCGACGGTCACATCGCGCTGAAGGTCGACGAAGTGGCTGTCCCAGGCGCCGGGGTCGTCGCCCTCGCCGGGGACGAGCCAGAGGGGGCGTACGGGCGCCGGGGGTTCCGGCGTGCGCGCGGCCGGGACATCGGTCGCACAGCCGACGTCCGTGGCGGCCTGCGCCCCGGCCCTGGCCCCGTCCGCGACGCAGCCGGCCAGGTCGTACGTGCCGCACACCGCACCGGCGAGCCGCTGGTCGGGCACCGGCTGCACCGGTATGAAGCCCGCCAGAGCGTCGTCCCAGCGCAGCTTTCCCTGCCGCTGGCTGTGCAGGTGCACGACCGGGCTCCAGCCGCCGGAGACCGCGAGCAGGTCGCAGTCGAAGGACCGGGCGGGGCCCGTCAGCTGCCCGTCCTCGTCCAGGGCGCGCACGGTGACGCCGGTCAGCCGGGGGTCCCCCGCGGTGCCGGTGACCGTGCTGCCGGTCAGCACCTCGACCCCGGTGGCGGTGGCGAACTCCCCTGCCCGGTCCGAGAGTTCGGTACGGGTGTCGACGACGGCCGCGACCTCGATGCCGGCCGCGCAGAGGTCGGCCGCCGTCTCGTAGGCGCTGTCGTTGGTAGTGGTGACGACGACGCGCGCGCCGGGCGCCACGGCGTACCGGTTGAGGTACGTCCGGACAGCGGAGGCGAGCATCACGCCGGGGCGGTCGTTGTCCGCGAAGACCAGCGGGCGCTCGTGGGCGCCGGTGGCCAGCACGACCTGGGCCGCCCTGATGTGCCACAGCCGCTGCCGCGAGACACCCTCGGGGGCGTCGGCACCGAGGTGGTCGGTGCGGCGCTGCACGGCGAGGACGTAGTTGTCGTCGTAGGAGCCGAAGGCGGTCGTCCGGTTGAGGACAACGGTCTCGGGCGCCGCGTCGAGCGCGGCCCGGGTCTCCTGCACCCAGGTGAGCGCGTCCCGGTCGCCGACCGTCTCGCCGCGCCCGGAGAGCAGCGAGCCGCCGCATTCGGGCTGTTCGTCGAGGACGATCACCCGGGCGCCGGTGGCCGAGGCGGTGGCGGCGGCCGCGAGCCCGGCCGGACCGGCGCCGATGACCAGCACATCGGTGTGCACGTACTTCTTGTCGTACACGGCGGGGTCGGGGGTGGGGTCCAGCCGGCCCTGGCCGGAGAGCGTGGTGGCGGACAGTCCGTCGTACAGCTCCACGGTGGTGGCCGGGAGCATCCCCTCCTCGCAGGGGCCGGCGAGCTGGAGCAGCGCGTTGGGCTCCTCGACGCCGGCGGCCGTAATGCCACGGGGGCGGCCGCGGTAGATCGACGGCGCGACCTCGATGGCGCCCGCGGCGAGCAGTGCGGAGGCGACCGTGTCGCCCGGGTGGCCGGTCAGTTCGCGCCCGTCGACGGTGAAGCGGAGCGGGGTGGTGCGGTCGATGCGGCCCCCGAACGGGAGCCTGCGGTGCTGGTCGGTCATCGGTTCCCTCCCTCGGAGAGCACGTCGGGGCGGGGTTCGTTCAGCCGGTAAGTGGCCAGCACCTGGTAGGTGGCGGTGTCGCGGACGGCGTTGAACCAGCGGCGGCAGCCGGTGGCGTGCATCCACCGCTCGGCGAACGGTCCCTTGGGGTTGTCGCGGTAGAAGACGTACTCGGCCCACTGCCGGTCGTCGAGCGCGTTCGGGTCGGCGGGGAACGGGACGTGGGCCTGGCCCCCGTAGTGGAATTCGGTCTCGTCGCGGGGACCGCACCATGGGCAGTCGATTCGGAGCACCGTGCCGTCCTCTCAGTGGGCCACGGCTGCGGCGCCGTGTTCGTCGATCAGGGCGCCCGTGACGAAGCGGTCCAGGGCGAAGGGGGCGTTGAGGGGGTGCGGGGCGCCGGTGGCGATGGTGTGCGCGAAGGTCCAGCCGGCCGCCGGGGTGGCCTTGAAACCGCCGGTCCCCCAGCCGCAGTTGACGTACATGTTCTCCACCGGCGTGGTGGAGATGATCGGCGAGGCGTCGGGAGTGACATCGACGATGCCGCCCCAGGTGCGCAGTACATGGGCGCGCGCGAAGACCGGGAACAGCTCCACCGCCGCGGCCATCTGCTGCTCGATGACATGGAACGCACCGCGCTGCCCGTATCCGTTGTACGAGTCGACGCCCGCGCCCATCACCAGCTCGCCCTTGTGCGCCTGTGAGACGTAGACGTGTACGTGGTTGGACATCACGACGGTCGGGTGCACCGGCTCGTGCAGCTCGGAGACGAGCGCCTGGAGCGGATGCGACTGCACGGGCAGCCGGAAGCCGGCCTTTTCGGCGAGGACGCTGCTGTGGCCCGAGCCCGCGAGGCCGACCCGGCCGGCGTTGATGCGCCCGCGGGTCGTCTCGACGCCGACGACCCGGTCGCCGTCCTTCACGAAGCCGGTGACCTCGCAGTGCTGGATGATGTCGACGCCCATCTCGTCGGCGCGGCGGGCCAGCGCCCAGGCGACATGGTCGTGCTTGGCGATGCCGGCCCGGGGCTGGTAGGTGCCGCCGAGTACGGGATAGCGGGTGTCGGTCGAGACGTTGAGGATCGGGCAGACCTCGGCGACCTGCTGCGGGTCCAGCCACTCCGCGTCCACGCCGTTGAGCTTGTTGGCACCGACGCGGCGGACGCTTTCCCGTACATCCTGGAGGGTGTGCGCGAGGTTGAGGACGCCGCGCTGGCTGAACAGGAAGTCGTAGTCCAGCTCTTCGGGCAGCCCCTCCCACAGCTTCAGGGCGTGCTCGTAGATCCCCGCGCTCTCGTCCCAGAGGTAGTTGGAGCGGATGATCGTGGTGTTGCGGGCCATGTTGCCGCCCGCCAGCCAGCCCTTCTCCAGGACGGCGACGTTGGTGATGCCGTGCACCTTGGCGAGGTAGTAGGCGGTGGCCAGGCCGTGTCCGCCGCCGCCGACGATCACGACGTCGTAGGAGGAGCGGGGCTCGGGGTTGCGCCAGAGCCAGTCGGGGTGCTCCGGCAGCGGCTTGGTGCTCATACGGTGGCTCCGTTCGCGCCCGCGGAGAGGGCCGGGTACAGGGGGAACTTGTCGGTGAGCGCGGTGACGCGGGCGCGCAGCGCGGTGGCGCGCGCGTCATCGGGCTCGTCCTTCAGCGTCTGCGCGATGATGTCGGCGACCTCGCGGAACTCCTCGGTCCCGAAGCCGCGGGTGGCGAGCGCCGGGGTGCCGATGCGCAGGCCGGAGGAGACCATCGGGGGGCGGGGGTCGAAGGGGACGGCGTTGCGGTTGACGGTGATGCCGATGCGGTGCAGCCGGTCCTCGCCCTGCTGTCCGTCCAGGGTGGAGGCGCGCAGGTCGACGAGGACGAGGTGGACCTCCGTACCGCCGGTGAGGACGGAGACGCCGGTCTCGGCGACGTCATCGGCGAGCAGCCGCCCGGCGAGGATGCGCGCGCCCTCCAGGGTGCGCCGCTGCCGGTCCTTGAACTCCTCGGAGGCGGCGACCTTGAAGGCCACGGCCTTGGCGGCGATCACATGCTCCAGCGGGCCGCCCTGCTGACCGGGGAAAACGGCCGAGTTGATCTTCTTGGCGAGCTCCGCCTTGGAGAGGATCACACCACCCCGCGGCCCGCCGAGCGTCTTGTGGGTGGTCGTGGTGACGACATCGGCGTACGGGACGGGGCTGGGGTGCAGCCCGGTGGCGACCAGTCCGGCGAAGTGCGCCATGTCGACCATCAGATACGCGCCGACCTCGTCGGCGATGCGCCGGAAGGCGGCGAAGTCCAGCTGGCGCGGGTACGCCGACCAGCCCGCCACGATCATCTTCGGCCGGTGCTCACGGGCGAGGCGGGCGACCTCGTCCATGTCGATCCGCATGTCGTCCTTGCTGACGTGGTACGGAACGACGTTGTAGAGCTTGCCGGAGAAATTGATGCGCATGCCGTGGGTGAGGTGCCCGCCGTGCGCGAGGTCCAGGCCGAGGATGGTGTCGCCCGGCTTGAGCAGCGCGAACATCGCGGCGGCGTTGGCCTGCGCGCCGGAGTGCGGCTGCACGTTGGCGGCCTCGGCGCCGAACAGTTCCTTGATCCGGTCGATCGCGATCTGCTCGACGACATCGACGTGCTCGCAGCCGCCGTAGTAACGGCGGCCGGGGTACCCCTCGGCGTACTTGTTGGTCAGGACCGAGCCCTGCGCCTCCATGACGGCGGCCGGCGCGAAGTTCTCCGACGCGATCATTTCCAGGGTGGACTGCTGACGGTGGAGCTCGGCACCGACGGCGGCCGCGACCTCGGGGTCGAGCGCGCCGAGCGGTGACGTGAGGGCGTTCGAAGCATTCGCTGCCATCTGCGCACTCCTAGAATCCAGCTGAAGAGCAACTGATATATCAGGCTGTGCGGTAAGGTATGTGAGTCCGAGGAACAGGTCAAGAGGTGGCTTGATGAACGGTCCGAAGTCCAGGTCAGAGGAGCGCCAAGAGGAGCTGTCGCTCGCCGAGCAGGCGTACCGCGCCATCCGCGACCGCCTGATCATGCTGGACATCCGCCCCGGCGCGCCGATCAACGAGGACCAGCTCTCCCAGTCCCTCGGCTTCGGCCGTACCCCGGTGCGCGAGGCGCTCAAGCGCCTCCAGTACGAGCGGCTGATCGCCACCTTCCCCCGCCGCGGCACCTTCGCCACCGAGGTCAACATCACCGACCTCGCGCACATCTCCGAGGTCCGCCGGCAGCTGGAGCCGATGGCCGCGGCACAGGCGGCCCGCCGCGCGACCGCCGCGGACCGCGCGCGCCTGACCGAGCTGCTGCGGGAGCTGGAGACCGCGGGCGAGCAGGGCCGCAGCCCGGACGACCTGATGCGGCTCGACCTTGCGGTGCACCGCGCGATCTACGCCGCCACGCACAACCCGTACCTGGAAGACACCCTCGTCGCCTACGACAACCTCGCCACCCGCGTGTGGTGCCTCTTCGTCGACCGCCTCCCCGGCATGGCGGGCCACATCGGCGAACACGGCCCGCTGCTGCGCACCATCACGGCCGCCGACCCTGAGAAGGCCGCGGAACTGGCCCGCAGCCATGTCGAGGGCTTCGAGCAGGCGATCCGCGAGGCAATCTGACCGTACGGGTCACACGGGCCGACCTATGCCAGTAGTTGCACGACCAGCAACTACCGCCCCTTCTCACGCAACTTCGCGTGCTCGGCAAGCCACTACTTACCCAGAGAGCACCTTGACAGTCGACGTCAACATTCCCATATTGGCAACGCAGTTGCTTCTCATGCAACGCAATCGACGCTCGATCGAGGAGGACCCTTGTCCGCTCCCGCTCTCGAACGCATCAAGCTGATCCGTAACGGCGAAAAGTGCCGGCTGACCTTCTCCGACGCCGAGTTGGACCGACGGCTGGCGCTGCTGCGCAAGGTCATGGCCGAACTGGACGTCGAGGTCGCGCTGTTCACCTCGTACCACAACGTCAAGTACTACTCGGACTTCCTCTACACCTCCTTCGGGCGCCCCTACGCACTGCTGGTCACCCAGGACGACCAGATCACCGTCTCCGCCAACATCGACGCCGGGATGCCCTGGCGGCGCGGGTACGGGGACAACGTCGTCTACACCGACTGGCGGCGCGACAACTACGTGCACGCGATCCAGGAGGCGCTGCGCACCCGCGGCATCGCGCCCCGCCGGATCGGCGTCGAGCACGACAGCCTGCCGCTGGACACCCTGCGCACGTTCGAAGCGGCCTTCCCGGGCACCGAGTTCAGCGATCTCGCGCAGGCCGCGATGCGGCAGCGGATGGTCAAGTCCGCCGAGGAGATCGCCCTGATCAAGGAGGGCACCCGGATCGCCGACCTGGGCGGCGCCGCCGTCCGGGAGGCCATCGCCGAGGGCGTACCCGAGTACGAGGTCGCGCTCGCCGGTACCGAAGCGATGGTCCGCGAGATCGCCCGGGCCTTCCCGCACACCGAGATCCGCGACACCTGGGTGTGGTTCCAGTCGGGCATCAACACCGACGGGGCGCACAACTGGCCCACCACGCGGCGGATCGGGCGCGGTGACATTCTCAGCCTGAACTGCTTCCCGATGATCTCGGGTTACTACACGGCGCTGGAGCGAACGCTGTTCTGGGGCGAGCCGGACGCCCGCTCGCTCGAACTGTGGGACATCAATGTCGCGGTGCACCGCCGCGGCCAGGAGCTGATCATGCCGGGCGTCAGCTGTGCGGAGATCGCCCACGAGCTGAACGAGATCTACCGCGGGCACGGACTGCTCCCCCACCGCACCTTCGGATACGGGCACTCCTTCGGCGTCCTCTCGCACTACTACGGGCGCGAGGCGGGGCTGGAACTGCGCGAGGACGTCGACACGGTGCTGGAGCCGGGCATGGTGGTGTCCATGGAGCCGATGATCATGGTGCCGGAGGGCGAGCCGGGCGCCGGCGGCTACCGCGAGCACGACATCCTCGTCGTCGGCGAGGACGGCGCCGAGAACATCACCGGCTTCCCGTACGGGCCCGAGCACAACATTCTGGGCGCCTGACCGAGCGTCCGACCACGGCGGCGGTGCGCGGTCGCGCATGCGGCAGGATGGGATCACCATGGCTGACAACCGGACAGACAAGAACGCCGATGCCTCCGGCGAGAGCCGCGGCATCTCCGTCCTGCACAACGGCATTTCCGTACTGCGCACGTTCAGCGCCGCGGAACCACTGCTGGGCGTCACGGACATCGCCGCCCGCATCGGCCTCCACAAGAGCACGGTCTCCCGGCTCCTGGCCACGCTGGAGCAGGAAGGGCTGGTCGAACGGGACCCGGAGACCCGGCGGTTCCGGCTGGGCCTGGGCGTCATCGCCATGGCGGGCCCACTGCTGGCCGACCTCGACGTGCGCCGGGTCGCCCATCCCGTCCTGCGGGAGCTGACCCGGCGCACCGGCGAGACCTCGGCGCTGATGCTCTGGAACGGTTCCGAGTCGCTCTCCGTCGAGCAGGTGCCCAGCCGGCACGAGGTCAAGCACACCACCCCGCTGGGCACTCGGTACCGCACCGCCCACAGCGCCTCGGTACAGGTCTTCCTCGGCCGGCTGGCCGAGGAGCGGGCCCGCACGCTGCTCACCAACGGCACGCTCGTCCCGCCGGGCCCGGAAGACGACCCGGCCCTGGACACGTACTTCCGGCGTCTCCACGAGGCCCGGGAGCGCGGCTACACCATCAACTACGGCGAGACCAGCCTGCAGGAAGTGGGCGTCGCCGCACCGGTCTTCGATCACCGGGGCGACCTCACGGCCGCCGTGCTGGCCTCGGCGCCGCGCTTCCGCGTCTCGCCCGACCAGCTGCCGGTGCTCGGTGACGCCGTGCGCGCCGCCGCCGACCAGGTCACCGAGCGGCTCGGCGGCCACCGCCCGGCGGGCGACGGCGGCTGATCCACGGCCGGCGCGGCGAGCCGCTCCACGGCGGCAGGCCGACCGGTGCGGCAATCCGCTCCGTGAGGCTCTGCCCCAGGTTTCCCTGGCATGGGGCGGATTTGGGACCGTGTACGGGAGGGGACCGGGGGAACTCGACAGCACCGCGCGGCAGTGGCCTGCGGCGCGGGGGCCCGGCGGCGACGGTCCACCGTCGAGCCACAGCGCGGCGGCTCGCCCCGCGCCGGACCGGTCGAGGTGACCCTGATGACGACAACAGCACGGCCCAGAACGGCAGTCGAGCCCACAAGGACAGTCGAGCCCAGAGCGGCGGTGCCGCCCGGGAGCGCGGCACAGGCCCCTTCGCCGGAGGAAATGCGGCGCGCCATGGGGGCGTTCGCGACCGGTGTGACGGTGGTGACCGCGGTGGACGGCGGCGAACCCGTCGGGTTCACCTGCCAGTCCTTCGCCTCGGTGTCCCTGACTCCCCCTCTGGTGCTGTTCTGCGCCGACCACCGGGGACGCAGCTGGCCCCGCATCCGAGCCGCCGGCCGCTTCACGGCCAACGTACTCGCCGAGGACCAGACGGAGCTGTGCGCGCGCTTCGGCTCGCGCACCGGCCGGAAGTACGAAGGGCTCGGCTGGGACCTGTCCCGCTGGGGCACGCCGTCGCTGCGCGGGGTCCTCATGCGGGTGCACGCCGAGATCACCGCCGTGCACAGCACCGGTGATCACGACGTGGTGATCGGGCGCGTCCTCGCGGTGGAGACCGCCCGGGAGAACCGTCCGCTGCTCTTCTTCCGCGGCCGGTTCATCAGAACCACAGCCGCCGCTCCCCCGCCTGGCTGGTCCCGGCCACTGTCCTCGTAGACCGGTTCACATCACGGTCGCAGAGCCCTCCGGCTCCTGGCCCTCCGGCCCCGGCAGCCGGGCGGCGATCACGGCGATGTCGTCGTTGCTGGTGGCGGACGGGCCCTCGACCAGGGCGCGGCAGAATTCGTCCAGCGGCTCGTTGGCGAGCCGCGCGGCGTGCCGGCGCAGCCGTTCCAGGCCCTGGTCGATGTCCTCGTCGGCACGCTCCACGAGGCCGTCGGTGTAGAGCAGGACGATGCTGCGCGGCGGCAGCGGCTCGACGGCGCTGGCCCGCTCCTTGTTCAGGGCCAGCCCGCCGAGCATGATGTCCTGCGCGGCGTCCAGGAACCGCGCCTCGCCGTCGGCGGTGACCAGCAGCGGCGGCGGGTGCCCCGCGACGCTGAAGTGCAGCTGCCGCGGCCCGCCGGACTCGCCCTCGATGCGCGCGTACACACAGGTCGCGGTGCCCTCCTCGGTGTCGAGGATCTGGGTGCTCACGTCCAGCCTGCGCAGGATGTCGCCGGGCGGCTCCTGCCGGTCGACGACCAGGCCGCGCAGCATGTTGCGCATCTTGCTCATCGTGACGGCGGCGGTCAGGTCGTGGCCCGCGACATCGCCGATGATCAGCGTGGTGGCCCCGTCGGGCAGCACGAAGGAGTCGTACCAGTCGCCGCCGATTTCGTCCGCCATGGAGCTGGGCGTGTACCGGGCGACGATCTCCAGGCCGTCGACCGTGGGCGGATCGGTGAGCAGGCTCCGTTGCAGCGCCAGGGCGATGCGCTGGGTGTGCCGGAGCTCCAGGGCATGGCTGAAGACCGGCAGGGACTGGTCCAGTACGGCCCGGACGAGGCCGAGTTCGTCGCGGCTGAACGGTTCCCGGCCGCGGCAGGCGTAGACGGTGAACACCGCGTGCACGCTCCCGGCGACGGTGACGGGGAACATGACGACGTCGTGCACGCCCGCCTTCTCCGCCCAGACGTTCACGCCGGGCGGCACCTTCGCGGGCGGTACGGGGCCGGGGCCGAGGGTGCGGTGGACCGGGCGGTGTTCGCGAATGGCCTGGTCAAAGGCCGATCCGGGCGTCACCCGTTCGGGGCGCAGCGGAGCCACGGCCCGCGGCAGCCCGTCCCGGATGGTGGCGGAGATGCGGTGGATGACCCGCCCCTCCAGCTCGGTGCCCGGCTCGCCCTCGGGGAAGAGGTACACCCCGCAGGCGTCGGCCAGCTCCGGCACGATCACCCGCCCCACCGCCGCGAAGGCGTGGTCGGCGCGGGCCGACTCGGTCACCGCGGCGGAGGCCCGTACCAGCAGCTCCTTGCGGCGCTCCGCCAGCCACTGGTCCTCGATGTCGGCGCAGGCGCCGATCCACTCCACGACCCGGCCCGCCTCCCGGACGGGGACCGCACGCAGCTCGCAGTGGCGGTGGCAGCCGTCCTTGTGGCGCAGCCGGTAGCGGTGCTGGAACAGGTCCGGCACCTCCCGGACCGCGCGCCGCCACGCCTCGGCGAGCGCGGGGCGGTCGTCGGGGTGCGCGGAGTCCAGCCAGCCGTCGCCCCGGAGCTGGTCCCACGACATGCCCGTGACCTGCTCCCAGCTCGGGCTGCGCTCGATGAGCCGCCCGCCCGGATCGGTGACCCACACCTTCTGCGCCCCGGCCGCGACCAGGCTCTGGTACCGGTGGAGCACGCGCAGCCGCTTCTCCGAGAGCAGCCGGGCCCGCTCCTTCGCGGTGACCTCGCCGGTGACCTCCATGGCCACCAGCAGCACCCCCGCCACCTCCGGCTCCCCCGCCCGGCCCTCGGCCAGGGCGCGGGAGAAGCTGATGCTGAACCAGCGGTCCCGCACCTCGCCCCGCGCATCCTCGATCCGTACCGGCCGGTCGGGGCCGATCTGCACCGGCTCGCCCGTCCGGTACACCTGGTCCAGCAGTGCGAAGTGCTCCCGCTGCTCCAGTTCGGACAGCGCCTCGCGGGCCGGCACGCCGAGCGGCCGGTTCCCGAAGAGCCGCCGGTAGACGGCGTTGGTGTACGCCAGGACGTGGTCGGGCCCGTGGAAGACGGCCACGGCCACCGGTGCCGGGTCGAACACGTCCAGCGCCGGGATGCCCGGTCCCTCACGGTCTGGCTGCTCGGTCACCATCACGCCCACTTCCACGTCGCGTATGCATCATTTCTACTCAATACCGACGGTTTCCGTCGGCCAGGACGCGTGATCGGGTGGGCCGTGGCATGCAGGCCGGCCGAAAATCGCCGGCCGCGCCCTCGGCGGCCCCGGCCCTCCCGGGCCCGCTGGCAGGATGCTGGGCATGACCGACCATCCGCTGCTCGGAACGTATGAGGTGGCCGCCGTCGAGCCGTATCTCGCCCGGGTGGGCGAGGTGTTCGCGGCCGGGCCCGTCCATGACTCGGGGTGCCGTGCGTACGGCGTACGGCTCCCGGACGGGGAACGCTGGTGCGTGAAGGAGGCGCTGACGGACGCGGCGCAGCGCTCACTGGACCGCGGCTGGGCGTTCCACCGTGCGGTACGGCATCCGGTGATCGTCCCGCACGTGCACCGGTGGCAGGTGGGCGAGCGGACCGCCGCCGTACTGCCCTGGCGGGACGGCGAGCCGCTGTACCACCGTGCCCCGGCCCGCGTCCCCGGCGAGCCCCGGGGCGCCGCGCTCGCCCGTTTCCGGGCGCTGCCCGTGGAGCGGGTGCTGGCGGCGCTGGACCTGATCCTGGACGCGCATCTGGCGGTCGAGCAGGCCGGGCACGTCGCGGTGGACTTCTACGACGGGGCGGTGCTGTACGACTTCGCGACGCACACCCCGCACCTCATCGATCTCGACGAGTACCGCCGCGGCCCGTTCGTCCTGCAGGAGGACCGGCTGCCGGGGTCGCGGCGGTTCATGGCTCCGGAGGAGTGGGTGCGCGGGGCGGTCATCGACGTCCGTACGACGGTGTACACGCTCGGGCGGACGGCGCGGCTGCTGATGGACGCGGGCGACGAGGAGCGGGCATGGCGCGGCACGCCGCGGCAGCGCGCGGTGATAGCCCGGGCCACCTGCGCCGATCCGCCGCACCGCTTTCCGAGCGTGCGGCAGTTCGTCGGGGAGTGGCGGGCGGCGAGCCGCGAGGTGCCCGCCGATCCGCACGGACCCCTTGGCCGCGGCGAGTTGATGCATTAATCTACCGGGCAGAAATGGTGCATTAATGCATCGAGGAGGGTGCGCGCACCACCGGGCAGACAGCCACGAAAGGCAGCGAGCCGTGGAGAGCGACCGGTCAGGCGATGGCGTCGTCGGACGTCGTGCCCAGCGGGTCGAGCGCGGAGCGCAGATCGGCATGGATCTCGAAGGCGTCGAGAAGACCGGTCAGGCGCAGCAGCCGGACGACACTCGGACTGCCGTCGTCCGCGACGAGCCGCAGCCGTCCCTCGCGCGACAGGATCCGCAGCCGCGCCCGGCACAGCAGCGACAGGCCGCCGCAGTCCATGAAGGTCACCCGGCGCAGGTCCACGACCAGATCAGGGCGTCCGGTACTGGTGAGCACGTCTATGCGGTCGGCCAGATTGATCCTGGCAAGGATGTCCAGCTCCCCGCTCAGCTCCATGACCGTGATGCCACCCACGGCCCTTTCCCGGCCCCCGAAGGACCGCCTCTCTTCGGCCATCCCCGTCCCCACTTCACTGTTCGGCCGAGACGCGCGGAAGCGCCGTGCACCGGCGATGGAGTCTTGCGGAGGTGGGGGACACCCGCGGAGTAAGGTCGCGCAACGACCACCGTCGGCGTTCGGGAATCCGCGCCGTGCCGGCCGTCGGCAGGGTCCGGGTCATCGGCCGGTCCGTTACGTGTGAATACGGTGTACCCGGCTCTGGTGGCCCGAGTCAACAACTTGGTTGTACCGGAAAGTTGTTGACTCCCGTCCGCCACTCTTCGCCACCCCTCGCGCTCCGCTCCCTCGGCCGCGTGCACAGAAGGAAGACCCGCTGCTCCGCGCGTTGCCGAGATATGCGGGGAGCGTCCGCGCACACGGATGTACGCCGACGCCCCCGCCATCCCCCGTACGGCGCTCCCCGGCGCCGCGGGCACCATCCTGCCGCCGCGGCGCTCCCCGGGGAAAGGAGATCCCGATACGTCTTCCGTGCGCATTGATGAGCCAGTGCTTATCAATGTGCCGGCCGGTGCCAAGGCACGGTGCATGGGACCGCCGCCCGCGGGGCACCCGGCGCATCTGGGAACGCCGGTACTCACCCGGTCGCACGACCCCGGCCGCGGCCCGATGGCGGGCCGGAGGGGTGCGTGCCAGCGTGTCCAGGGGTGGCGTCGCCACCGGGCCCCTGCTACCGATCTTGCGAGGACCGTGATGGAACGACCCAGAGTGCTGATCGTGGGCGGCGGCTTCGCCGGCGTCGAGTGCGCCCGCGTCCTGGAGCACGGCCTGGAGGCCCGCGAGGCCGAGATCACGCTGGTCTCCCCCACCAACTACCAGCTCTATCTGCCACTTCTGCCACACCTGGCGGCCGGTGTGGTCACTCCCCAGTCCATCGCCCCCTCCCTGCGCCGCATCCTCCACCGGACGCGGTTCGTGCCGGGCGGCGTGGTCGGCGTGGACACCGCCGCCAAGGTCTGCGTGGTCCGCCAGATCACCGGCGACACCGTCAACCTCCCGTACGACCACCTCGTCCTCACCCCCGGCTCCGTGACCCGGACCTTCGACATCCCGGGCCTTACCGAGCACGCGCGGGGCATGAAGACACTGGCCGAGGCGGCGTACATCCGTGACCACATCATCGCCCAGCTCGACATCGCCGCGTGCTGCGCCGACCCGGCCGAGAAGGCCGCGCGGCTGCAGTTCGTGGTGGTCGGCGGCGGTTACGCGGGCACCGAGACGGCGGCGTACCTGCAGCGGCTGACCAGCGCGGCGGCGTCCCGCTACGCGGGCCGCATCGAGCCCGACGAGATCAAGTGGCACTTGATCGACATTGCGCCGAAGCTGATGCCGGAGCTGGGCGAACGGCTCGGCACCAAGGCGATGGAGCTGGTGCGCAAGCGCGGCATCGAGGTGTCGCTCGGAGTGTCGGTGGAGTCGGTCACCGAGGACACCGTGACCTTCACCGACGGCCGGGTACTGCCCTGCCACACGCTCATCTGGACCGCCGGCGTCGCCGCGAGCCCGCTGATCGGCACGCTCGGCGCGGAGACCGTGAAGGGCCGGCTGGTGGTGCACGCGGACCTGTCGGTGCCGCGGATGCAGGGCGTGTGGGCCTGCGGCGACGCCGCCGCCGTACCGGACATCACCAAGGAGGGCGGCGCGGTCTGCCCGCCCACCGCACAGCACGCGCAGCGCCAGGGGAAGCACGCCGCGAAGAACATCATGGCGTCGCTGCGCGGCCGGCTGAGCACCCCGTACAAGCACAAGGACCTGGGGCTGGTGGTCGACCTCGGCGGCACCGACGCGGTGTCCCGGCCGCTGGGCAAGGAGCTGGTCGGCCTGCCCGCGCAGGTGGTGGCACGCGGGTACCACCTGATGGCGCTGCGGACCGGCACCGCGCGGTTCCGTACCGTCGCGAACTGGCTGCTCAATGCCACCGCGGGCGACGATTTCGTACGGACCGGATTCCAGTCGGGCCGGGAGGCGACGCTGCGCGACTTCGAGCGTACGGACGCCTATCTCTCGGCGGATGCCGTACAGGCGCAGACCGGCGGCGGGCGCCGGAACACCTGACGGTCGGGTGGGAGCGGCGCGGCCGGGCGGTTCTCAGAGCTGCTCGGCCGCGTCGTCCACCGGCAGGTCGCGGGCGCCCAGCCGCAGGTGCTCGATGTGGTAGACGGCCTCGTCCAGGAGCTGCGCGACGTGGTTGTCGTAGAGGCTGTACACGATGCGGCGGCCCCGGCGGGCGCCGGTGACCAGGCCCAGCGCGCGCAGCAGCCGCAGCTGGTGGGAGACGGCCGACTGCTCCATGCCCACCGCCTCGGCCAGCTCGCCCACGGGGCAGGCCCCTTGGCGGAGCCGGGTGAGGATCATCAGGCGTGACGGCGTGGCCAGCGCCTGCAGTGTGGCGGCGATGGTCGCGGCGGACTCCGCGTCCAGATGCTCGGCCGGCGTGACCCGGGCGTCGACTCCATGTCCCATGCGCCCATCGTAACGACCGGCACACTTGAAGACCTCTTCATGTATTCGGCTATGGTGGCAGTGACGCACACGCATGAAGACGTCTTCATGCGTGCGTGGAATTCGTCCCCGTCCGCACTGCCGTCCGCCGGCCCCGCCGCGCCGACGTCTCCGCTCTCCGAGGTGTCCTCCCCATGGCTTCCACGCTGGCCGACGAGCCCACGGCCGCCGCCACCGCGCCGGCGCCACCGGCCCCCGCGGCGCTCCCCCGCCGCACCAGGCTCTTCGCGCTGCCCGAGGTCCGCTGGGCCGCGCTCGCCCTGCTCGCCTTCCTGATCGCCTTCCCGCTCGACCTCATGGGCGCGCCCGCCTGGGCGTGGGGCCCGCTGTACGCGGTCTGTTACGCGGCGGGCGGCTGGGAGCCGGGCTGGGCGGGCCTGACGGCGCTGCGCGAACGCACCCTTGATGTCGACTTGTTGATGGTGGTGGCAGCGATCGGCGCCGCCGCCATCGGCCAGTACCTCGACGGCGGCCTGCTCATCGTGATCTTCGCGGTCTCCGGCGCGCTGGAGGCCCTGGCCACCCGGCGCACCGAGGACTCCGTACGCGGCCTGCTGGACCTCGCGCCGTCCACCGCCGTACGGCTGACGGAGGACGGCGAGGAAACCGTCGCGGCCACCGCGCTGGCGGTCGGCGACACCGTCCTCGTACGCCCCGGCGAGCGGCTGCCCGCCGACGGCACCGTGCTCGACGGCGCGAGCGAGGTGGACCAGGCGTCGATCACCGGCGAACCGCTGCCCGCGGAGAAGCGCACCGGCGACACCGTGTTCGCGGGCACCCTCAACGGCACCGGCGCCCTGCGCGTACGGGTCGACAAGGACGCCTCCGAATCGGTCATCGCGCGCATCGTCACGATGGTCGAGGAGGCCAGCAGCACCAAGGCGCCGACCCAGCTGTTCATCGAGAAGATCGAGCAGCGGTACTCGGTCGGCGTGGTCGTCGCCACCCTCGCGCTCTTCGCGGTCCCGCTGGCCTTCGGCGCGGACCTCACCGCCACGCTGCTGCGCGCCATGACCTTCATGATCGTGGCCTCGCCGTGCGCCGTCGTACTGGCCACCATGCCGCCGCTGCTCTCCGCCATCGCCAACGCCGGTCGGCACGGCGTGCTCGTGAAGTCTGCGGTGGCGATGGAGCGGCTGGGCTCCATCACCCGTGTCGCGATGGACAAGACCGGCACCCTCACCGAAGGCACCCCGCGGGTCGCCGCCGTCCAGGCGCTGCCCGGCTTCGGCGAGGACGAGGCGCTCGCGGCGGCCGCGGCGGCCGAACTGCCCAGCGAGCACCCGCTCGCCCGCGCCGTGGTCACCGCGGCCCGCGACCGCGGCCTGCGCCTGGCGGACGCCGAGGACTTCTCCTCCGTACCGGGCCGGGGCGTGCGCGCCGAGGTCGGCGGGCGCACGGTCCGGGTGGGCAGCCCGGCGGCCCTGCTGGACTCCGGGGACGGCGCGGCCGATGCCCGTAAGGCCGTCGCCGCGTACGAGGACGAGGGCCGCACCGCCGTCGTCGTACTGATCGATGACACGCCCGCCGCCGTGCTCGCGCTCGCCGACCGGCTGCGGGCCGGCGCGCCCGGGGCCGTGGCCCGGCTGCGCGAGCTGGCCGGCGCCGAGCCCGCCCTGCTGACCGGCGACAACGCCCGTACGGCTGCCCGTACCGCCGACGAGTCGGGGATGACGGACGTACGGGCAGGACTGCTGCCCGAGGACAAGGTGGCGGCCGTGCATGCCTGGCAGCGGGAGGGCGAGCGGGTCCTGGTCGTGGGCGACGGCGTCAACGACGCGCCCGCGCTGGCCGCCGCCGACAGCGGCGTGGCGATGGGCCGGGCCGGCTCGGACCTGGCACTGGAGACGGCCGACGCGGTGGTCGTACGGGACGAGATCGGCGCCGTGCCCACCGTCGTGGCGCTCTCCCGGCGCGCCCGGAAGCTGGTGACCCAGAACCTCGTCATCGCGTCGGTGTGCATCGGCGGCCTGGTGATCTGGGACCTGGCGGGCCATCTGCCGCTGCCGCTGGGCGTGCTGGGGCACGAGGGGTCGACGGTACTGGTGGGGCTGAACGGGCTGCGGCTGCTGCGGGCCTCGGCGTGGCGCCGGGCGGCGGTCTGAGCACCGGGCACATCACCTCCGATGGGGGAAGCAATTGACCTCAACATTGGTTGAGGTCATAGCTTCCTGATGTGTCGCCGGTCGGTCCCGGCCCGCGACGAACAACCGTTGCTTCCCGGAGGACCGCGATGGACATGGAAGTCACTGCCTGGCAGTCGCTGCACAGCACCGTCACCGCACAACAGGACAAGCGTCCTTTCTCGCGCGGGACGGTGCGCCGCATCGCGACCTTCGCCCGCCCGCACCGCCGCCTCATCGCGGCGTTCCTGCTGCTCAGCACCGTCACGGCGATGCTCGCCGTGGCCACTCCGCTGCTCGCGGGCCGGGTCGTGGACGCGATCGTGCACCGCTCCTCCACGGAGCTGGTGCTCGGCCTGTCCGGGCTGATCGCCGCCATCGCGGTCGCCGAGGCGGGCCTCGGACTGCTCACCCGTTGGCTCTCCGCAAACATCGGCGAGGGGCTGATCCTGGACCTGCGCACGACCGTGTACGACCACGTCCAGCGGATGCCCGTCGCGTTCTTCACCCGTACGCGCACGGGCGCCCTGGTCAGCCGGCTCAACAACGACGTCATCGGCGCGCAGCGGGCGTTCAGCGACACGCTCTCCCAAGTCGTCGGCAATATCGTCACGCTGATCCTGACGCTGGTCGTGATGCTGGGCCTGTCCTGGCAGATCACCCTGATCGCCCTCGTACTGCTGCCGGTGTTCGTCCTGCCGGCGCGGCGCGTCGGGCGGCGCCTCGCGCAGCTGCGCCGGGAGGCCGCCACGCACAACGCCACGATGGGCACGCAGATGACCGAGCGGTTCTCCGCACCCGGCGCGACGCTGGTCAAGCTCTTCGGGCGGCCCGAGCAGGAGTCCGCCGAATTCGCCGCGCGGGCACGTCGGGTGCGCGACATCGGCGTCCGTACCGCCATGGTGCAGACGTTCTTCGTCACCGCGCTCACGCTCGTCTCCGCGCTCGCGCTGGCCGTCGTCTACGGACTCGGCGGCTACTTCGCCCTGCGCGGCAGCCTGGAGCCCGGCGCGATCGTCTCCCTCGCCCTGCTGCTGACCCGGCTGTACGCGCCGCTGACCGCGCTGTCCGGCGCCCACGTCGAGGTCATGAGCGCCCTGGTCAGCTTCGAGCGGGTCTTCGAGGTACTGGACCTGAAGCCGCTCATCAGCGAGAAGCCGGACGCCCGCAAGGTGCCCGAAGGCCCGCTGGCCGTGGAGTTCGACGGCGTACGCTTCGGCTACCCGGCCGCCGACAAGGTCTCCCTGGCCTCCCTCGAAGAGGTCGCGACGCTGGACACGAGGGGCGGCGACGAGGTCCTGCACGACGTGTCCTTCCGGGCCGAGCCCGGCCAGATGATCGCGCTGGTCGGCTCCTCCGGCGCCGGCAAGTCCACCATCGCGCAGCTGCTGCCGCGGCTGTACGACGCGGACGAGGGCGCTGTACGCATCGGAGGCGTGGACGTGCGCGACCTGTCCGCCGCCTCGCTGCGCGAGACCCTCGGCATGGTCACCCAGGACGGCCACCTCTTCCACGACTCGCTCCGCGCGAACCTGCTGCTCGCCCGGCCCGAGGCCACCGAGGAGGAGCTGTGGGACGTACTGCGCCGGGCCCGCCTGGACGGCCTGATCGCCTCGCTGCCGGACGGCCTGGACACGGTCGTCGGCGAGCGCGGGTACCGGCTCTCCGGCGGTGAGCGGCAGCGGCTGACCATCGCCCGGCTGCTGCTGGCCCGCCCCCGGGTGGTCATCCTCGACGAGGCCACCGCGCACCTGGACAACACCTCCGAGGCGGCGGTGCAGGAGGCGCTGACCGAGGCGCTGGCCGGCCGCACCTCCCTGGTGATCGCGCACCGGCTGTCCACCGTGCGGGCCGCCGACGTCATCCTCGTGGTCGAGGACGGCCGGATCGTGGAGCGCGGCAGCCACGAGGCGCTGCTCGCGGCGGGCGGCCGTTACGAGGAGCTGTACCGCACCCAGTTCGCCGAGTCGCCCACCGCTTCGTCCGTCGATTCGCCCGCCGCGCAGAAGGCGGCGGCCGTCAGCTGATCGCCGCATCGGCGTACGGTCACGACATCCCCGGCCGGTCCCGCCTCTTGGCGGCGACCGGCCGATGCCGAACACTCGGAGGGTGACCCAGCGCGCTGAACACTCGACCGTCATGGACCGTCTCGCGATCGACGACCTCATCACCGGATACGCCCACGCCGTCGACGACGGTGACTGGCCCGCGTACCGGGAGCTCTTCACCAAGGACGGCCGGGCGGACTACCGCTCGGCCGGCGGCATAGAGGGCGGCTGCGAGGAGATCGCCGGCTGGCTCGCGGAGATGATGCGCCGCTTCCCCGTCCGCCAGCATCTGATCGTCAACCGCCGGATCACCCTGGACACCCGGGACGGGGCCCCCGGCGACACCGCCACCGTACGCGCCGACTACCTCAACCCGATGCGGCTCGCGGACCCGGCCGGCGCCCTCCCCGCCGACCACGGCGCGGCAGCACCGAACTACACCTGCGGCGGCCGCTACGACTTCACCGTCCACCGCACCTCGGAGGGCTGGCGACTGGCGGAGGTCGTCGTGCACGAGAAGTGGCGTCAGGTGGTGCCGACCGGGAAGACGTGAGGCGGCTTCCCCCGCACGGCTCTCTCCGGAACGTGAGCCGCCGCGCCCCCTGTGCGTGATCGCCGTCGTGGCGCACACTGGGCGTCCGACACTGGGCGTCCGACCCGAGAGGGGGACACGGTATGCGCCGCCCGGCAGGTCAGAAGGAAGGCCGGCGGGACCGGAGCCCCGCCTCTCCCTGGTGGCGCGCCGTCGCCGCGCCGGCGGCCGGCGCGCTGCCGGCCCTGTGCTTCCCCGCGCCCGCGCTCTGGTGGCCGGCGTACTTCGTCCTGGTCCCCTGGCTGGCCCTGCTGGCCTCCGCCGCCACGCCCCGGCGTGCCGCGCTGGAGGGCTGGCTGGGCGGCACCGGCTTCATGCTGGCGATGCACCACTGGCTGCTGCCGAGCCTGCATGTCTTCCTGCTCGTACTGGGCGCGCTGCTCGGCGCGCTGTGGGCGCCGTGGGGCCTGCTCGTCCGCGATCTGCTGCGGGGCCGGCCGGGGCCCGCGCGGTGCGCGGCGGCGCTGCTGCTCGTGCCGTCCGGCTGGCTGCTGATCGAGCTGGTGCGGTCCTGGGAGTACCTGGGCGGGCCGTGGGGCGTGTTCGGCGCGAGCCAGTGGCAGGTGGCGCCCGCGCTGCGGCTCGCCTCGCTCGGCGGCGTCTGGCTGCTGACGCTGCTGCTCGTAGCGGTGAACACCGCACTCACTGCGCTGCTGCTGTCCCCCGCGGCGCGCCGGACCGCGCTCGGCGGGCTGCTCGCGGTCGCCGTCGCGGCGGGTGCCGCCTGGGCCTGGGCGCCGCGCCCCGAGCCCGCCGGCACGGCCCGCATCGCGGTGGTGCAGGCGGGCGTGGTGGTGGGGCCCGACGCCCGGTTCGCGCGCGGCGAGCAGCCGACCCGCACGCTCAAGGGCCGGGGCGTGGACCTGGTGGTCTGGGGCGAGAGCAGCGTCGGCGCCGACCTGACCCGCCGCCCGGACCTGCGGGCCCGGCTGGCCGCACTCGCCCGCGAGGTGGACACCGACCTGCTGGTCAACGTGGACGCCCGGCGCGCCGACCGCCCCGGTATCTACAAATCGTCCGTACTGATCGGCCCGGACGGCCCGACCGGCGACCGCTACGACAAGATGCGGCTGGTGCCGTTCGGCGAGTACGTACCGGCCCGCTCGATACTCGGCTGGGCCACCAGCGTCGGCAAGGCCGCCACCGAGGACCGCCATCGCGGCACCCGCCAGGTCGTCATGGCGACGGGCCCGGTCTCGTCACCGGACCTGCGGTTCGGCCCGCTGGTCTGCTTCGAGACAGCGTTCCCCGACATGAGCCGGCGGCTGGTCCGCGACGGCGCGGGGCTGCTGGTCGCCCAGTCCGCGACCTCCTCCTTCCAGGAGAGCTGGGCCCCCGAACAGCACGCCTCACTGGCCGCACTGCGCGCGGCGGAGACCTGGCGCCCGATGGTGCACGCGACGCTGACCGGGGTGAGCGCGGTGCACGGGCCGGACGGCGCGCCGGTCGGGGAGCCGCTGGGCACCGACCGGGTCACCGCCGCGGTCTACACGGTTCCGCTGGCCCACGGCACCAGTCCGTACGTCCGCTTCGGCGACTGGCCGCTGTACGTGGCCCTGCTCGCGCTCGCCGGATACTGCCTGCGGACGGGCGTACGGGCCCTGCGGCCGCCATCGGCCCGGGCGCCGGGCGACCGGAGTCCCGGCCTGCCCGTCCGGCCGCCGGCCACCCGCACGCTCCGCTTCCTCAGGCGCCCTGGCCCGACACCTCGGTGAGCACCCGCTCGCACAGCTCGTGGGTGTGCAGCGCGTCCTCGGCGGTCAGCAGCGTCCCGGCCCGTACCGCGTCCAGGAAGGCCAGCGCCGCCTGCTCGATGCCGCGCTGCCGGGCGACCGGCACCCAGTCGCCGCGCCGCCGCACGCTCGGCTGCCCCTTGTGGTCGATCACCTCGGAAAGGTTGATCACCTGGCGCTTGGTGTCCTGCCCCGAGACGTCGAGGATCTCCTCGGCCGAGCCGCTGAGCCGGTTCATGGTGCCGATCGCGGAGAACCCGTCGCCTGACAGGTGCAGGACGACGTGGTGCAGCAGCCCGTCCCGCACCCGCGCCCGTACGTGCACGTCCTCGACGGTCCCCGGCGCCAGGAAGCGCAGCGTGTCGACGACGTGGATGAAGTCGTCCAGCACGAGGGTGCGCGGGTCCTCGGGCAGCCCGACGCGGTTCTTCTGCAGCAGGATCAGCTCGCGCGGGTGCTCCAGGCACTGCGCGTACCCGGGCGCGTAGCGCCGGTTGAAGCCGACGGCCAGGCTGACGCCGCGGTCCGCGGCCCGCCGCACGAGCCGCTCGCTCTCGGCGTAGTGGTAAGAAATCGGCTTATCGACATAGGTCGGCACGCCTGCTTCTATGAGGCGACCGACGATCTCGGGATGCGCGACGGTCGGCGCGTGCACGAAGGCCGCGTCCAGCCCCGCCCCGAGCAGCGAATCCAGGTCGGCGTGGCGCTGCGGCGCGGGCAGATGGAGGCTGTCGGCGACCCGGTCGAGGGTGGCCGGAGTCCGGGTCTGCACATGCAGCTCGACTCCGGGCTGCGTCCCGAGCACCGGAAGGTACGCCTTCCGCGCGATATCGCCGAGGCCGATGCAGCCTACCTTCAAGGGTGTTCACCTCTGGTGTGTCGATGTGATCTGTTGATGTGATCTGTCGATGTGGCGCGTCGACACGGTGTGCCGACGTGGTGTGTCGACGCGGCGTGCCGACGTGATGTGTGTCGATCCGGTACGGGGAGCGTACGTGGCCGCGCGGAGTCACTGCCTGCCGGGCGGGGCCCGGGCGGCTCACCGGGGGCCGCGCCCTATGGCGCAAAATTGCGGGCCATGCACACCGAACCGGGAAAAACCGGGTCGGCGCGCGCCGCAGCGGCCATGCTGGGCGGCATGACCACATCCGATCCAGCACGCACCATTCCCATCGGCACCGGCGACGAACTCACACAAATGGTGCGCTGGCTGGACTACCACCGCGCAACGCTGGCCACCAAGTGCGCGGGGCTCACCGAAGAAGAGCTGCGCACGCCCTCCGTACCGCCCTCCGAGCTGACCCTGCTCGGCCTGCTGCGCCACATGGCGGAGATGGAGCGGCACTGGTTCCGACGGATCATGACCGGCGAGGACTTCCCGTGGATCTACTGCGACGAGGAGGACTGGGACCGCGACTGGCACTTCGGCGAGCAGGACACCGCGGCCGAGGCGCTGGCCACCTGGCAGTCGGAGACGGAGCTGGCCGTCAAGGCCGCCGAGGGCCGCACGCTGGACGAACCGGCGCCGGGACGGCTGCCCGGCAAGGAACTGACGCTGCGCTGGATCTACCTGCACATGATCGAGGAGTACGCCCGCCACAACGGCCACGCGGACTTCCTGCGCGAACGCCTGGACGGCGACACGGGCGCCTGAGGGCCGACGGGGGCGCCGCGCCAGGAGCGGTGACCGCCCGCTTGAAGCGGTGGTCGCCCGCTGGGAACGGTGGCCGGGTCGGCGGCTGCAGCTCCCGCTAGGACCGGTGGCCGCCCGCGCGGTCCAGTCGTCGCTGGAGGCATTCGATGTCGGCCCGGATGCCCTGGCGGTGCGGGTCGTCCTCCAGGGCGTCCAGCGCCGTACGGGCGCGGCCCAGCTCCCAGCGGGCCTCGGAGTGCCGGGCGAGCCGGGCGTAGTCGGCGGCGAGGTCGAGATGGAGCGCGGGCAGGAGCGCCCGCAGCTCGGTCCGGCCGGCGTCCGCGTGCCCCCGGCTGCCCTGAGCCACACTCAGCGCCCGCAGGTCCCAGCGCAGTTCCTCCAGAGGGCTGTCCTGGGTGTCGGCCAGATAGTGCGCGAGCGCGCAGCGGTGGTAGGCGTCGGCGCACGGTCCGAGCTCCTGCCACAGCCCGGTCATCCGCTTGCGCGCCTCCTCCCGGTCGCCGCCGCGGTGCAGCATGACGGCCTGCCCGATCCTGGTCAGGACGCCATGCCCGGCCGTCGCCCCGTACCGCCTCTGTGCCACTGCGCTCACCCGCGTCCGTACGCCGCCTCACCACCTGCTCCCCCGACGCTAACCGCGCCCGGCACCCCCGGCACGGCAAGCCCCCCAGA
>NZ_NHSG01000263.1:0-2822 GCF_020024005.1 Streptomyces purpurogeneiscleroticus | reverse complement strand
CCGGGCCCCCGAGCCATTCCGACCCCGTCCCCATGGAGAAGAAGTGCGGAGGTGAAACAACATGACGATCCTGGATCTGCAAGGCATGGAAACCGCTCACCACGGTGGCAAGCCGCGTAGGAGTGGCGCCAGCAAGTACTGCGGCGGCACCAGCCAGCTGAGTCTGCTGCTCTGCTGAAGGCAATCAGGGGCGAGGACGTGCACGGCGTCCCCGCCCCTTCGTGTGCGGACGGGGAGACACAGGGAGAAGGCATGGACCGACGCGCCGCGGACCGGCTGCTGCTGGCGGCAGCGCGGCGGGGCGGGCCCTGGGTGCCCGCCATGATGGCCACCTCACTGCTGCTCGCCGGTGTGTACACCGTGCTGCCCGCCCTCATGGGCCGCACCGTCGACGCCGTGCTCGCCGACGGGGACACCGCCGTCTGGCTGGCCCTCAGCATCGCGGCGATCGTCGTCCTGATGGCGTGCGACCTGCTGGACGACCTGGTGGGAAAGCTGGCCGAGGCGCGTTCGACCGCGTGGCTCCGCCACACCCTCCTGCGGCACGTACTGGACTTGGGCATTCGCGCCACGCGCCGCTTCACGGCCGGGGACCTGGTCGGCCGGCTGGTCGGCAATTCCGCGCGGACCGGGCAGGTGGCGTCGACCCTGGTGTGGGCCGTGGTGGATCTGGTGCCTCCGGTGGGCGCGATCGTCGCGCTGGCCCTCATCGACCCCTGGCTGTGCCTCACCTTCCTGGTGGGGCTGCCCGTCGTGCTTTCCCTGGTGCGTACGTTCATTCGCGATGCCTCCGACATCAACGAGCGCTACTACGAGGCGCAGGGCCGGGTGGCCGCCCGGCTCGTCGATGCGCTGGCCGGGATCCGTACCATCGCCGCGGCCGGCACCGTGGACCGCGAGGTGGGCCGCGTCCTCGGCCCGCTGCCGGAGCTGCACCGGCACGGGGCCGGCATGTGGCGGGTCCTCGCGCGGGTGTCGGGGCGGGAGGCGCTGGTCATCCCGCTGCTGGAAGTCGCCGTTCTCGCGGTCGCCGGTCTGCAGCTCGCGCACGGCCGCATCTCCCCCGGCCAGGTCCTCGCGGCCGGCGAGTACGTCGTACTGGCCACCGGCATCAGCTCGCTGGTGTCGTCGGCGAGCCGGCTCGCGCTGGCCCGGGCGACGGCGGGCCGGGTCGCCGAGGTGCTCGCGGAGCCCCCGGTGGCGTACGGCGGGGCGCGCCTGCCCGACGGCCCCGGGACGCTGGAGTTCCGGGGCGTCACCGTACGGGGGCCGAGCGGCGGCACCGTACTGGAGGATCTGCGGCTGACCGTCCCCGGCGGGGCCCTGGTCGCGGTCGTGGGCCGGTCCGGGTCCGGCAAGTCCGTACTGGCCGCGCTGGCCGGGCGGCTCACCGACCCGGACGAGGGCGAGGTGCTGCTGGACGGCGTGCCGCTGCGTCAGCTCGGCAGGCCGGCGCTGCGCGAGGCGGTGGCGTACGGCTTCGAGCGTCCGGTGCTGCTCGGCGAGACGTTCGCCGACGCGATCGGCTTCGGGCCGCGGCCGGCCGCTGACGGCGAGGTGGTGCGGGCGGCCGCGGCGGCGCGGGCCGACGGCTTCATCAGGCGGCTGCCCCAGGGGTACGGGACCCGGCCGGCCGACGCCCCGGTCTCCGGCGGTGAGGCGCAGCGGGTCGGGCTGGCACGGGCGTTCGCCCAGGCCGGGCGGGTGCTGGTGCTGGACGATGTCGCCGCGAGCCTCGACACCGTGACCGAGCACCACATCAGCCAGGTCCTGACCGGCGCGCTGGCGGGGCGTACCCGGCTCGTCGTGACCCACCGGGCGTCGACCGCGGCGCGGGCCGACCGTGTCGTCTGGCTGGACGGCGGCGGCGTCCGCGGGCAGGGCACCCACCGCGAACTCTGGTCGCAGCCGGCGTACCGGGCCGCGTTCCAGCCGGACGGTGCGGGCACCGGCGCGGAGGCCGCCGCGAGCGCCGGGGACGTGGCGTGACGGGCCCGGCCGCGGGGCTGCTGCGGTCCTCGCTGCGCCGGCGGCGCGGGGAGTTCGTACGGCTCGCGGGGTGGTCGCTGGTGCAGGCCGTCCCGGCGTTCCTGACCGGGTGGGTGATCGCCCGCGCCGTGGACGAAGGCTTCCTCGCCGGCCGGGCCGGTACGGGCTTCGCCTGGCTGGGGGTGCTGGCGGTCGCGGTGGGGATCGGGGCGTGGGCGACGCGGCACGCGACGCTGGGGCTCGCGGCGGTCGTCGAACCGCTCCGGGACGAGCTGGTCACCCTGGTGACGTCCGGCACGCTGCACCGGTCGGCCGGCGCCGGCCGGCCGAGCGACACCGGCGGCGTGGCACGGCTGACCGAGCAGGTGGAGATCGCCCGGGAGGCGTACGGCGCGGTCGTGATGTTCGTACAGAGTTTCCTCGCCTCCGCGGTGGGGGCGCTGCTCGGCCTGGCCGCCCTGGACCCCGCCCTCCTGCTGTTCGTGCTGCCGCCCCTCCTCGTGGGGCTGGGGCTCTTCGTCGCGGCGCTGCGGGCGATGGCCGCGCGCCAGCGGGACGTGATGCTGGCCGACGAGCGCGTCGCCGAGACCGCGAGCCAGGTGACCGGAGGGCTGCGGGACGTGGTGGCGTGCGGCGGGGAGGACGTCGTACGGGAGCGGGCGGGCGAGCGGATCGACGCGGCGGCGCGGGCCACCCGGGCGCTGGCGCGGATGACGGCCGTGCGGACCGCGTCGCTGGCCGTCGGCGGCTGGCTGCCGCTCGTCCTCGTCCTGGCCGGGGCCCCGTGGCTGGTGCAGCGGGGGGTGACGGCGGGGGCGGTGCTGGGTGCGGTG
>NZ_NHSG01000262.1:0-15428 GCF_020024005.1 Streptomyces purpurogeneiscleroticus | reverse complement strand
CCCGACCCTGCTCTACACCGACCCCAAGGCCGCGATCGAGCTCCTGACGACCGCCTTCGGCTTCACCAGGGGCGCGCTGTACGAGGACGAGTCCGGCACCGTGCTGCACGCCGAGCTGTCGTACGGCAACGGCACGATCATGATCGGCGCCAAGGGCCGCGGCGGCGTCTTCGCCGAGGCGATGGGCGACGCCGGACCGACCGGCGTCTATGTCGCCGTCGACGACGTCGACGCGCATCACAAGCAGGCCGCCGCGGCCGGTGCGGAGATCCTCGTGCCGCCCACCGACCAGGACTACGGCTCCCGTGACTACGTGGCCCGCGACAAGGAGGGAAACGTCTGGAGCTTCGGCACGTACGCCCCGTCGACCAAGGACGCGGACGCCTGAGAGCCGCGCCCCCGGCCGGCTGTCAGGCGCCGCCCGTGTGGACCTGGAAGGCCGCGCGGCGGACGGCCTTGGCCAGTGCCGGGTCGGGGTGCGCGGCGGCCAGCGCCACGAGGACCTGGACCGTGCGCGGGTGCCCGACGGCGCGTACTTCCTCCAGCAGGCGCGGCACGGAGCCCTGCACGGCGGAGTCCAGGTGCCGTACGAGCAGCCGGCTCTCGCCGTGGTCGGCGACGGCCGCCGCGGTGTCCACCCACAGCCAGGTGGACTCCTCGCGGGTGAGCACGTCCGGCGCGGTCTCCGGGTCGCCACCCTCGTGCTCGACCAGCCACAGCAGGGCGTAGGGGCGCAGGGCCGGCTCGTCGGCCGCGGCCCGTACGGCGGGCTCGGCCGGTGCCCCGACCGCGCGCAGCGCCTCGAAGGCGAGCCCGCGCAGCAGGGCGTCGTCGCCGCGGGCGACCGTCAGCAGCTCCTCGACCGCGCTGCCGGCCGAGCGCGCGGCCAGCCACGCCCGGTACTCGGCGCGGGCGGGTCCCGGGGTGAGCCGCGCGCAGCCGCGCAGCATCGCCTCGGCGGACTGCTCGATGTTGCCGGCGGGGCTCTGCGCGGCCACGCAGATCTGCTCCAGCTTGACCCACACGGCCCAGCTGCCGAGCGGGGTGAGCCGGGCCTGCCGCTCACCGGCCGGTTCGCCGCCCCGCAGCAGTACGGCGGCGTCCCCGGCCGCGCGCGCCCGGGGAGCGCCGTTCCCGCCGCGTACGACGAGCGCGCCGACCGCGGCGAGCGCGCCCAGCGCCCAGTCGAGCAGCTCGGCGGACGACACCTCGGCGCCGTCCGCGTCCGCCGGACCGGTCGCGTCCATCGGACCGGCCGCGTCGTCCGAGGCGGTCGGTCCCTCGGGCGCACGTTCAGTGGCCTGGCCATCGGCATCCGGGGCGGTGCCGGTGGGGTCCTGACCGTCGAGCTCCGCGTCCCGGGCGGTCCCGTCCGGCGCCGGGCCCTCGTACGGCACCTCGCAGCGCTCCGTGCGGAGTTCGGCGATCCGCTGGTCGAGCAGCTCCAGGAGGTCGGCCACCTGGACCGGGCCCGAGGAGAGGTACAGCAGCGACAGCACCTGCGGCAGCGCCTCGATCACCTCGGCGACCGCTCCGGGGCGCGCGGCCTTCGGGGCGGGGCGCGCCAGTGACCAGGCGTCGAAGAGCGCGACCCAGCCGCGCAGCGCCGCCGAGTCGTCGCGGTCCCAGGCGCGCAGCCGCCAGCCCGGGCGGGCCTCCCCGCCGTGCAGCTCGATGAGTCCGGCCAGCCGGGCCCGGTCCCAGTCGGCCCGCACCTGTTCCGGCGTCAGTTCCAGTTCGGCGGCGGCCTCCTCGGCCGCGGCGTCCGGGAGCGAGCCGTCGGGGCCCGCGCACGCGCCCACGCCCTCGCCCCGCGCGCGGTCGGCCCAGCGGGCCACCCGGACGGCGCCCGCCAGTCCGCTGCGCGCCATCCGGGCCAGCTCCGCGGGCGGCGGAGTGCCCTCGGGCGGCCGCGTCGCGGGCCTGGCGGTCCGGGTGCTCACCGCGCGGCGGGCGGCGGCGATCGGTTGTCTGGGGACGAGGCGGAGCCGGGAGTCGCGCGGAGTACGGGACGTCACAGGAGCAGTCTTGCTCTTGTGGGCCCGAAAACCCAATCGGAATGCGGATTGCGTTCTTCGGAAGGTCCGCTCCCGTCCGATCCGCCCATGATCGTTCCCCTGTCTGCGGCACCCCGTGCCAGGCTCTCGGCCCCTCCGTGCCAGGTCCGGCGCACCGGCACGGCCACCCCGCCGGCCGCTGCACCAGCCACTGCACCAACCGTTACATCAACGGCGTCAGAAACCGCCGCAGCGACTCCTCGTACTCCGCGGGCTCGGCGTTCCACATGGCGCCGTGCGGGGCGTCGCTGACGGTGTGCAGGCTGACCAGGTCGGGCCGGGCCGCCTTCAGGCTGCGGGAGGCCCCCCAGGGGGCGATGGTGTCGCCGGGGCCGTGGAAGATCAGCGTCGGTACGGAGAGCAGCGCCGGGTCACGCGCCTCGGCCAGCCGGTCGGAGTGCAGGCCCGTGCTCCCCTCGGCGGCGCGCACGGCCAGCGGCAGCACGGGGCGCGGCACGCGGTGGGCCGCCGCCAGCGCCCGTACCGTCGCCCGCCAGTCCAGTACCGGCGAGTCCAGCACCAGCCCGGCGATCCGGTCGCGCAGTACGGAGTGCGCCGCGGTGTGCAGCGCCATCGTCGCGCCCGTGGACCAGCCGTGCAGGATCACCCGGCGCGCGCCGTACCGCAGGGCGTACCGGATCACCGCGTCCACGTCGCGCCACTCGGTGTCCCCGAGGTGCCCGATGCCGTCCGTGGTGCGGGGCGCGCCGGGGTCGTTGCGGTACGCCGGGGCCAGCACAGGGAAGTGATGGCGCCGCAGGAACGGCATCACGACCATCGGGTGCTCCCGTGTCGTGCCGAGGCCGTGCACGGCGATGACCCAGGTGTCCCGGTCGCCCGGCACGAACCACGTGGGCAGCGCGCCCAGTTCGCCGGGCACGTCCACGTCCGCGCACTCCAGGCCGAGCGCGTCGGAGGGACTGCCGAGGTGCACCTGCGGGGTCAGCCGCAGGCGGGTGCCGCGCGCGAGGGTTCCGTGGGTGATCCGCTCCAGGTGCCGGACGACGGTGTCGGCCTCGTGCGGCTCGTCGTCGCACACCGGGCCGATGACCGCGTGGCAGCCCCGGCCCGTCAGGCCGTACCGGCCGGGCCGCAGCGCGGAGAGGCTGCGGGTGAGCGTGACCCGGTCCGCGGTGGTGGCGTGCACCGTCAGCCGCCCGTCGCCCGGGAACGGCCGGCCGGGGGCGGGTTTCAGCGCGACGTCGCTGGCATACCGGCCGGCCGCCAGCGCGGCCGCTCCGGTACCGATCACGGTGGTGACGGCCGCAGCCGCCGCGGTACCAAGGCGCACCCTCCCCAGTCTGGGGAGCCGGGCGGCGGCTGACCAGTGGGCCGCTCCGGCCGGGTGACGGACCCGGCCGTCAGCCCCGCTGCCCGTACCCCCGCAGCCGCTCGCCCACTTCGGCGAGCTGGCCCTCGGAGAGCAGGGACGGCGTGTGGCCGGGGACGGACGCGGCGGTCAGCCACAGCCGGCACATCCATTCCAGCTGCGCCGTACGGTCGTATGCCTGGTCGAGGGTGTCGCCGTAGGTGAGGGTGCCGTGGTTCTGCAGGAGCACGCCCGTGCGGCCGCGCAGCGCGTGCAGCATGTTGTCGGCCAACTCCTGGCTGCCGTACGTCGCATATGAGGCAACCCGGACGGTACCGCCGAGGGCCGCGGTCATGTAGTGCACCGGCGGGAGTTCGGGGACCAGTGTGGAGACAGCGGTGGCATGCACCGCGTGGGTGTGGACGATGGCGGCGGCACTGGTGTGGCGGTACACCGCGAGGTGCATCGGCAGCTCGCTCGTCGGCTTCAGCGCACCGGCCACCTGCCGCCCGTCCGCCGGGTCCACGGCCACCAGATCGTCCGGCCCGAGCCGGTCGTAGGGGACGCCGCTGGGCGTGACGAGCACCAGCCCGCCGGCACGCACCGAGACGTTCCCCGACGTGCCGACCACCAGCCCGTCGGCCACCGTGCGCCGCGCCGCGGCCACCAGCGCGTCCCACGCCTCCGCCACCTCTCGTACCGGTCCGGACTCCCGCTCCGTCATCCCGCCCCACTCCCTCCTGACGCACCTGGGATCCGCACCGTACCCGCCGTCCCCCGCGCAGCCGCCGCACTGTAAGGCGGACCATTCCCTTCCGGTATCCCCCAAACCGGGATATCTCAGTGATAACCGGTGATTGGCCGGAGGCCACCGTCATCTCGGGATCATCCAATAACCTCTGGATGTTTTGTCATGCACGTCGCCATCCGGGGGGAACCATGGCTCGTGACCACAAAGGTGACCACACTCCGGCCTTACTGCCCCGCCTGACCTCCGCCGCCACCGGAACCGCTCTGGCACTGGCCGTACTGGCCGGTGCCGCGCTCACCGATCTCGCCGCCGCGAGCCCCTCGGCGGCGGGCGGTGTGCCGCACGGCCACGACGTCTCCTCGCACCAGAAGAACGTCGACTGGCCGGAAGCAAGGGCGAACGGCGCGCGGTTCGTCTATGTCAAGGCCACCGAATCGACCTCCTACATCAACCCCTACTTCGACAGGCAGTACCGCGGCGCGCGCCAGGCCGGCCTGCTGCACGGCACGTACCACTTCGCGGTGCCGAACCAGTCCTCCGGCACCGCCCAGGCCCGGTACTTCCTCAGCCACGGCGGCCAGTGGAAGGCGGACGGCTGGACGCTGCCGCCGGCCCTGGACATCGAGAACAACCCGTACAGCAAGAAGCACAAGTGCTACGGCGTGAGCAAGAAGAAGATGGTCCGCTGGATCTGGAGCTTCAGCGACGAGGTCAAGCGGCAGACCGGGCGCCGGCCGGTCATCTACACGACCACCCGCTGGTGGAACACCTGCACCGGAGGCAGCAGCGCCTTCGCGCAGAGCCACCCGCTGTGGCTGGCGTCGTGGCACGGAAGGCCCGGCAAGCTGCCGAAGGGCTGGTCCTTCCTGAGCATCTGGCAGTACTCCAACAAGGGCCGATTCCCCGGCGACCAGAACGCCTGGAACGGTTCGTTCGGTCAGCTCCGCAGGTTCGCGGCAGGCTAGAAAGCGTCCTGCCCGACAGCACGCCTCGGCCACCTCCAGGTGAACCCCGAGTTACTGGTGAGGCGCCTCCGCACGAAATCGGCGGGGGCGTCACCACCAGGCCCGTTGTCGTTCATCTTCCGTTCACCCATCCTCCCTACGGTCGTTCGCGTCACTGACCATCGAACTGATTGCCTGGGTGAATGGAACACATCACGCTTCTCATCGGGATCGTGATCGTCACGGCCTTGGTGTTCGACTTCACGAACGGCTTCCACGACACGGCCAACGCCATGGCCACCACCATTTCCACGGGGGCGCTCAAGCCCAAGACCGCGGTGGCGATGTCGGCGGTGCTGAACCTCGTCGGCGCCTTTCTCTCCGTCGAGGTGGCCAAGACCATCTCCGGGGGCATCATCGACGAAGGCTCCGGCATCCGACCAGAAGTGATCTTCGCCGGCCTGGTCGGCGCGATCGTCTGGAACCTGCTGACCTGGCTCGCCGGCCTCCCCTCCAGCTCCTCGCACGCCCTCTTCGGCGGCCTGATCGGCGCGACCGTGGTGTCCGTCGGCATCAGCGGGGTCAACGCCGACGCGGTCGTCATGAAGGTCCTCATCCCGGCCGTGGCCGCCCCGATCGTGGCGGGCATCGCCGCGACGGCCGCCACCCGGCTGACGTACCGCCTCGCCCGTAACCGCGCCGAGGAGGACACCGCCAAGGGCTACCGCGCCGGGCAGATCGCCTCGGCAGCGCTGGTCTCCCTCGCGCACGGCACCAACGACGCGCAGAAGACGATGGGTGTCATCACCCTCGCGCTGATCACCGGCGGCGCGCTCGCCCCGCAGGCCGACCCGCCCATGTGGGTCATCGCCTCGGCCGGTGTCGCCATCGCCCTCGGCACGTACCTCGGCGGCTGGCGGATCATCCGCACGATGGGCAAGGGCATCACCGACATCCAGCCGCCGCAGGGCTTCGCCGCCCAGAGCAGCGCCGCGGTGACCATCCTCGCCTCCTCGCACCTCGGCTTCGCGCTCTCCACCACCCAGGTCTGCTCCGGCGCGGTCATGGGCTCCGGCCTCGGCCGCAAGGGCGGCGTGGTCCGCTGGTCCACGGCGGGCCGGATGGTGCTCGCCTGGGGCCTGACGCTGCCGGCCGCCGGACTGGTCGCCGCCGGTGCGGCCTTCCTGGCCGGCCAGGGCACCTGGGGCGTCACCACCGTCGCCGTGCTCGGTGTCGTGATCTGCGGCGCCATCTGGGCCGCCTCCCGCCGCAAGCCGGTGGACCACAGCAACGTCAACGACGTCGAGGCCGCCGAGCCGGCCGGTGTCGTCACCACCGCGCTGCAGAGCGTCACCCCGCCCCCCGCGGGGTCGACCACGGCCGGCGACGGGACCATAGAGGGCATCCCGGCACAGTCCACCACCCGCTCCCCCGCCACCTCGGCCGTCCGCTGACGCCGGGCGCTCGAGCTAAGGAACTCACGTCATGAACATCGACTGGGCGGCACTCGGCCAGGTCTTCGGCACCACCCTCGTGGTGACCGTCGCGATGGTGGGCCTCTTCACCCTGGGCATCATGGGCACGTCGCGCAAGGCCGGCCCGGAGGGCGAGGCGGGCACCGCCGCGGCCGTCGGCGGCGGCACCTCCGCCGTGGCCCGCACCGGCGGCTACGCCTGCTTCGCGCTCTGCCTCGCGGCCGTCGGCTACGGCATCTACCTGATCGTCGCCGGCTGACCGGAAGCGCCGCGTCCGTCACCGGACGCCCCGCAGCACCCGAAGGCGCTCAGCGTCCGCGTTCCCCGCGGCCGCTGAGCGCCTTCGTCGCTTCCTCGGCGAGCTCGTCGGCGATGGACGCGTCGTCCTTGCCGGTGAGGTAGTCGAAGACGTACAGCTGGACGACCTTGCTGTACGTGGCGTAGTGCGCGCTGCGCGGCCGGGGCGCGGCGTCCTTGAGCGCGCGGTGCAGCAGGTCCGTGTACGGCGGGCCCTGGCCCGGCGGCGCGCTGCCGGGCCGGGCGCCGTCGCCCTCCTCCCGCCGGGCGTCGTCGGGCGGCAGGTCGCACGGGGGCGCCGTGCCGTCGTACGCCGAGGCACGGGTGGCCGCGAAGCCGCGCTGCAGCAGGCAGTGCTCGCTGCGGGCCGAGGTGAGGGCGGTGATCAGGGAGCGGGCCTCGTCCGGGTGCGTGGCGTCGGCCGCGACGGCGAGGTTCTGACCGCCCAGGACCGTACGGTGCCGGCCTTCCGACGAGCCCGCGGGCAGCTGGGCCACGTCGAACTGCCGGCCGGGTTCGAGCTTCTCGGCGACCGAGGCGTACTCCACCGGCCAGTTCCGCATGAACAGCGCCCGCCCCTCGGCGAACCACTGCCGGCTGGCGGTCTCGTCCATCGCCGTCGCCTCCTGCGGCATGATCGTGCGCAGCCGCTCCTTGAGCGCGTACACGCCCTGCTGCAGCGCCCCGGCGAGATGGGCGGTCCGCTCAGGGTCGCCGCCGGAGGCCCAGACCGACTCCAGGGTGTTGACCGTGAGGCCCTCGTAGGGCCGCAGCTGGGCGACCATGCCGTAGAGCTTCTCGTCCGCCGGGCGGCCGGCATTCTCCTTGGCCATGATCTCCTGCGACCAGGTCCGCAGCTGCTCCCAGGTGTCCGGCGGCCCGTCGTACCCGTACTTCTGCAGCAGGTCGCTGCGGTAGTAGAGAAGTCCGGCGTCCGTGTTGAAGGGGACGGCCCAGACGGTGCCGTCGGAGCCGGTGGTGGCCGTCTTCTTGACGCTGTCGAGGAAGTCGCCGCCCAGCTCCTTGCCCCAGGGCCGGATGATGCCGGCCGCGGCGAACTCAGCGGTCCAGGCCACGTCGATGTTGAGCACGTCGTACCCGCTGTTGCCGGACTGGCCGGCGGCCAGCAGCTGGCTGCGCTGCCCGTCGGCGGTGTCCGGCAGCTTGACGATGCGGACCGTCCTTCCGGTCCGCCGCTCCCACTGGCGGATCAGCTCCCGGCGCACCCCGGTGCTGCTGAGGTCGCTGCCGGTGGCCAGGACGATGTCCCCGTCCGCGGCGGGCGCGGGCCCCGGGTCCGAGCAGCCCGCCGCGAGCAGGCACAGGACGGCGGCGGCCGCCGCGGCCGCGCGCTTCACCGGCCCGCCTCCTGTCCGCCCGTGCCGAAGGAGGCCACCAGTCCGGCCAGGGTGTCCGCGGCTCCCGGGCCGCCGGCCACGCAGTTGCCGCCCGATTCCTCGACCACGTGCCGGACCGGGGCCGCGTCGCAGCCGCCCCGGCCGGTCGCCAGCACCACCACGGGGATCCTGGGACGCGCGGCGAGCGCGTCGGAGAGCGCGTCGCGCGCCGCCGCCGGCCGCTTCCCCGCGCCGTCGTCCTCGTCGAGGACGAGCACCACGGCCTTGGTCCGCTCGGCCGGGCTGTCGCGCAGCCGGTCCAGCGCGGCGGTGAGCGCCTCCTGCATCCACGCCCCCCGGTCGACGAGGCCGCCGTCGTCCCGCTGGAGGCGCGCCAGCAGCTTGCGGCCCGCGGCGGAGTCGGTGCTGCCGGCCCCGACCTTCTCCACCGGGCGCTCGCGGTCACGCGCGACGCTGCCGGGCGCGGGGTACGTCCACAGCCCGTACGTGTCCTTCGGCCCGAGGACCTCCAGGGCGCGGCCGACCGCGTCCGCCGCCCCGGCGATCCGGCCCCCGTCCGCCATGGAGGTGGAGGTGTCGAGGAGGAACAGCAGCTGCCCGGGGCGGTGCGCCGTGTCGTACGCGGCCAGCACCTGGGCGACCCGCCGCTGCCCCGCGGTGTACGGCTCCACGCCGACGTCCGGCAGGACGCCCGCCCGGCTGTCGCGGAGCGGGGAGCCGGTGGGCGGCGGGGCGGCGCGGCCGGCCGCGTTCACCCCGCGGTACCCGGCCTCCGTGAGCACCCGCTGGCCGCCGTCCGGCCGCCGCAGCCAGTCGGCGAACCGCTCCGAGGCGGCCTGCCGGCGGGCGGCGTCGGCGGCCCCCTGCCAGGCCACCCGGATCAGCGGGTGGTCCAGGCCCGGCACGCCGGAGGGGTAGTACGCCTCGTAGCGGTCGTCCTTCTCGGGGACGGTGGCGAGGGCCGGGCAGTTGCCCACCGCGTGGCCGAGGTTGGCGTCGGCGAGGGACTTCTCCGTGACCAGCGGCGCCGCGGTGGCGCGCGCCTTCGCGGCCGCCGAAGCGCCCGGGCGCAGCGAGCAGAGCAGCTCGGCGCTGCCGGCGTACTGGCTGCCCGGCGCCCGCAGCCGGCGCTCGGCGCGCTCGGCCACCTCCGGCCGGGGCGCGCCGCTGTCCGGGCCGACGGGCGCGCCGTCGTCGGCCAGGTAGAGGCCGATGGTGTGCATCAGGCCGATGCCGGACAGCGCGGGACTGGGGCGGAGCAGCCGCAGCTTCCGGTCCTCCGCGTCGTCCAGGATCGCGTGCCAGCCGCTGCCGGCCTGCTCCACGTCGGACAGGCCGCGCGCCGCGGGGACGCCGACGACGAGCGGGGTGAAGGCGACCGGGCCGATCCGGTGCAGGGTGGCGGGCGCGTGCGCGGCCATGCCCTGGCGGACCTGGAGGTAGTCGACGGTCGATTCGGGCACCCACATGTCGGGCTGGGGGCCCGGCCGGTAGAGCGGCTCGATGGCCTGGCCGCCGCTGTCCCCGGGCGGGGCCTCCTCGGCGCCCTCGGCCTCGCCCTGCCAGCGGTCCGCCGCGGCGAAGCCCTGCGCCACCTGGTCCTTGGCGGCGGAGTAGACGGTGATCTGGGTGCGCCGGCAGCCGTCGGGGACGTCGTCCTCGCCCGGCACGGGTTCGGTGTTGAGGCCGGACATCTCGTACGCGAGGGCGGCGGCGCGCAGCGTCGGCTCGGCCTCGGGGGCGGTGAGCAGCCGCAGTTCCTGGGCGGGCGGGCAGCTCTCGGGCGGCCCCAGCGGGCCGGCGAGGACCAGTGCGGTGGCGCCGAGGGCCAGTGCGACGGCGGCGGCGGTCAGCAGCCGTAACCGGCGGTGCGGACGGGAGCGCCACCAGCGCCGGGCCCGGACGGCGAACGGCGTGCGGGGCCGCAGCTCCCGGGTGGCGAAGGAGACCACCACGTCGTCGACGGTGTTCTGCTTGGAGGCGCGCGGCACCCAGGCGCCGCCCTGCGGGGTGGTGCGCCCGGCGAACCGCCGGCGCAGCTCACCGGCGAGGTCCTCGAAGGTGACGCACTCCTTGCCCTCGATGCCGTGTTCGAGGATGTCGAGCACGGCCCGGGTGAAGAGGGTGCCGCCGCCGGGCTCCCTGCCGCTGAAGATGCGGCGGTTCGGCTGGGCGGCCATCAGCAGCGAGACCGGCTTCTCGTGGGTGCGGAAGCTGTCGTCCGCGTTGCCCGCGAAACAGCATTCGAGCACCACGACGACGCGGTCGGCCCGGGACGCCTCCAGCCGCGGCAGGACGTCCTTGGCCCAGGAGACCGCTTCGTGCGAGGCCACCCGGCGCTCGTCCTGCGCCACCCGCGACGAGCCGACCAGCAGGTGCAGATCACTGCCGTCGCGCCGGACCCGGCCGTGCCCGGAGAAGTAGACGAGCAGCAGTCCGCGCGCCTCGCGGGCCGCGGTGCGCAGCTCGGCGGTCAGCTCCTCGGGGGTGTCCGGGCGCAGCGGCGTCACTTCCTGGGGCAGGAAGAGGTCGGTGGCCGGGGCGCAGAGCACGCGGCCCAGTTCGTCGGGGTTGGCGAAGACCGCGTCGAGGTCGTGCAGCCGGGGGTCCTGGTACCGGCTGACGCCGATGATCAGCGCGCGGTTCTGCTTGCCCCGCGCGTCGTAGAGGGGCATCGCCGGTTACTCCGAGCCGACGCGGCCGCCCTGGTCGTCGCGTTCGGTGCGCGGATCGGGGTCGTCGAGGCGGCGGTGTCCGGAGGCGTCGGTGACGTCGAGTCCAGGGGCCTCGCCCTTGGCGGCGGTCTCCCTGCGGTGGGCGAGCCACTCCCGCAGGGCGATGAGGAGCTGCTCGGTCATCGGCGCCGCCACCGCGCCGATGAGGACCAGGACGAGGTCGTCGACGCCGACGGCCATCTCGGGCCCCTGGCCCGCCGCGTCCGCGCCGGTCTCCGCGCCCGGCGCCCGGCGCCAGTCGTGGTTGCCGGGCGTCAGCCAGGACTCGCGCTGCAGCCAGCGCTGGAGGTCCTCCAGATCCTGGCCCCCGTCGTGGGTCCCGGTGACTCTGATGCGTACCTCGTGATGCTGCCGGCTCTCCGTCATCCCGTCCCCCTCCTGCGGCACCTTTGCCATAGGTGCCCCGATGGTGTCGTGCCGGACGTACGGCAGGCAACAGGTCGTCAACACCCGTCCACGCTGTGTCCTTGGCCACAGGCCCTGCCATACGCCCGCGTCGCAGGTCAAGGGTGAGTTGACGGGCATTCGCGGCACGTGGTGGACTGCCCGGTGCCATTCGGCGACAGATGAGGAAGTCCGGTGAGAATCCGGCGCGGTCCCGCCACTGTCACCGGGGAGCGCTCCTCCAGAAGAGGCCACGGCCCGCGCAGACACGGGCTGGAAGGCCGGGGACAGCGCCGATCCGGGAGCCAGGAGACTCTCGTCGCCCGTCACGTCGAGCCAGGGCGCGGACCCTGAGTGAGGACACACGCCATGCCGGGCCCCGAGCCGAGACCCCTGCCTTTCTTTGCCGTACGCCCGGTACGCGACCGCGTGCGGCCGTCCCTCCGAGGCACGACGGCAGGCTGATCCGACGATGCGTGCCGAACACGCCACCTATGCGTGCGGCGCGGCTCTGGGCTTTCTCGGCGACCTGGCCGTGGGCGATCCCCGCCGCGGCCACCCGGTGGCCGCCTTCGGGCGGGCCGCGGGCGCCGTGGAGCGCGGGCTGTGGCGCGATCACCGTGGATACGGAGCGGCGCACACCGCGCTGTGCGCCGGCGGGGCCGCCGTGGGCGCGGTCCTGCTCTCCCGTGCCGTACGCCGCTGCGCCCCCGCACACGTGGCGCTGACCGCCGCCGCCACCTGGGCCGTGCTGGGCGGAACGACGCTGGGCCGGGAGGCGCGCGCCATCGGCGGCGCGCTGGAGGCCGGCGACCTGGACACGGCGCGCGAGCGGCTGCCGCACCTGTGCGGCCGCGACCCGCAGGCGCTGGACGGGCAGCAGATGGCCCGCGCGGTCGTGGAGTCCGTCGCCGAGAACACCTCCGACGCGGTCGTGGGCGCGCTGGTCTGGGGCGCCGTGGGCGGCGTACCGGGGCTGGTCGCCTTCCGCGCGGTCAACACGCTCGACGCGATGGTGGGTCACAAGTCGGCGCGCTACCGCCGGTACGGCTGGGCCTCGGCCCGGCTGGACGACGTGGCGGGCTGGCCCGGCGCGCGGCTGACCGCCCTGCTGGCCACCGTTGCCGGGCCCGACCCGCGCGGCGCGTGGCGCGCCTGGCGGACCGACGGCAAGCGGCATCCGAGCCCCAACGCGGGCCCGGTGGAGGCGTCGTTCGCAGGCGCGCTCGGCGTACGGCTGGGCGGCACGCTCGCGTACGCGGGACGGGTCGAGCACCGGCCGGTGCTCAACGACGGCGCACGCGCGGTCGACGGCGCGGACATCGCGCGCGCGGTGCGGCTGTCCCGCCGGGTGAGCGCGCTGGCGCTGGCGACGACGGTCGGGGCGCGGATCGCCGTGGGCGCGGTCCGCGGCGCGCGGAAGGCGAGGAGATCCCGGTGAGCGGTACGGACAGGACTCTCGCCGGCGGCCTGCTGGTCGCCGGGACGACGTCGGACGCGGGCAAGAGCGTGGTCACGGCGGGCATCTGCCGCTGGCTGGCGCGCAAGGGCGTCAAGGTCGCGCCCTTCAAGGCGCAGAACATGTCGCTCAATTCGTACGTGACGCGCGAGGGCGCGGAGATCGGGCGGGCGCAGGCCATGCAGGCCGCGGCGGCCCGCGTCGAGCCGACCGCGCTGATGAACCCGGTACTGCTCAAGCCCGGCAGCGACCGCAGCAGCCAGGTCGTGCTGCTCGGCAAGCCGGTGGGCGAGCTGAGCGCGCGGGGGTACCACGCCGGGCGCCAGGAGCAGCTGCTCGGCACGGTCACCGACTGCCTCCAGGAGCTGCGCCGTACGCACGACGCGGTGATCTGCGAGGGCGCGGGCAGCCCGGCCGAGATCAACCTCCGCCGCACGGACATCGTGAACATGGGCATCGCGCGCGCCGCGAACCTGCCCGTGGTCGTCGTCGGCGACATCGACCGCGGCGGCGTCTTCGCGTCCTTCTTCGGCACCACAGCGCTGCTGTCCGAGGCCGACCAGGCGCACATCGCGGGCTACCTGGTGAACAAGTTCCGCGGCGACGTGACGCTGCTGGAGCCGGGCCTGGACATGCTCAAGGAGCTGAGCGGGCGGCCGACGCTGGGCGTACTGCCGTTCCGGCACGGGCTCGGCATCGACGAGGAGGACGGCCTGCACGTCTCGCTGCGCGGCGCGGTGCGCGAGAGCACGGTCGCGCCGCCGCACGGCAAGGACATCCTCCGGGTCGCGGTCGCCGCGGTCCCCCTGATGTCGAACTTCACGGACGTCGACGCGCTCGCCGCCGAACCGGGCGTCGTGGTGCGCTTCGTGGACCGGCCCGAGGAGCTGGCCGACGCCGACCTGGTCGTGCTGCCCGGCACCCGCGGGACCGTACGGGCCCTGCAGTGGCTGCGCGAGCGCGGCCTCGCCGACGCGGTCGCCCGCCGCGCCGCCGAGGGCCGCCCGGTGCTCGGCATCTGCGGCGGCTTCCAGATGCTCGCCGAGCACATCGAGGACGAGGTGGAGTCGCGGGCCGGCGCGGTCGACGGGCTCGGACTGCTGCCCGTACGGGTGCGGTTCGCGCCGGAGAAGACCCTCGCGCGGCCCGAGGGCGAGGCGCTGTCCGAGCCGGTGGCGGGGTACGAGATCCACCACGGCGTCGCCGAGGTCCGCGAGGGCGACGAAGCCTTCCTGGACGGCTGCCGCGTCGGCTCCGTATGGGGCACGCACTGGCACGGCTCCCTGGAGAGCGACGGCTTCCGGCGCGCCTTCCTGCGCCGGGTGGCCGCCGACGCGGGGCGCGCGTTCGTGCCCGCGCCGGACACCTGCTTCGACGCACTGCGCGAGGAACAGCTCGACGCGCTGGGCGACCTGATCGAGGAACACGCGGACACCGCGGCCCTGCTGCGGCTGCTCGAGGACGGGGTACCGAAGGGGCTGCCGTTCGTACCACCGGGGGCACCGTGAGCGCGCCCGGCGAGAAGCCAACGAAAGCCACTCGGAGGAGTGATCCGTACGTGAGCACCCGGTATCCGTTCACCGCCGTCGTCGGCATGGACGACCTGCGGCTGGCGCTGCTGCTGAACGCGGTCAGCCCGGCGGTGGGCGGCGTCCTGGTCCGCGGCGAGAAGGGGACCGCCAAGTCGACCGCGGTCCGTGCGCTGGCCGACCTGCTGCCCGACGTCCCGGTCGTCCCGGGCTGCCGCTTCAGCTGCGACCCCACCGCGCCGGACCCGCAGTGCCCCGACGGGCCGCACGAGACCGGTCCCGCCGAATCGCGTGCGGCACGCATGGTCGAACTCCCCGTGGGCGCCTCGGAGGACCGTCTGGCGGGCGCTCTCGACATCGAGCGCGCCCTGTCCGAGGGGGTCAAGGCGTTCGAGCCGGGCCTGCTCGCGCACGCCCACCGCGGCATCCTGTACGTGGACGAGGTCAACCTCCTGCACGATCACCTGATCGACCTCCTCCTCGACGCCGCCGCCATGGGCGCCTCCTACGTCGAGCGCGAGGGCGTCTCCGTACGGCACGCGGCGCGCTTCCTCCTCGTGGGCACGATGAACCCCGAAGAGGGCGAGCTGCGGCCGCAGTTGCTGGACCGGTTCGGGCTGACCGTGGAGGTCGCGGCCTCCCGCGAGCCGGACCAGCGCGTGGAGGTCGTCAAGCGGCGGCTGGCCTACGACGCCGACCCGGCCGGTTTCGCGGCGCGCTGGGCTGCCGAGGAGGAGGCCCTGCGGCAGCGGATCGCCACGGCCCGCGCACTGCTCCCCGACGTGACGCTCGGCGACGCGGCGCTCCGCCAGATCGCCGCGACCTGCGCGGCCTTCGAGGTGGACGGCATGCGCGCGGACATCGTGATGGCGCGTACCGCCACCGCGCTGGCCGCGTGGGCGGGCCGGGACAAGGTGCTGGAAGAGGACGTCCGGCAGGCCGCGCTGCTCGCGCTGCCGCACCGGCGCCGCCGCAATCCCTTCGACGCCCCCGGCCTCGACGAGGACAAGCTCGACCGGACCCTGGACGAGTTCGGCCCCCAGGAGGACTCCCAGGACGACGAGCCCGACCCCGAGCCGCAGGGCCCGGACGACGGGCCGGACGGGCCGGACGGCGGGGGCCCGGACGGG
>NZ_NHSG01000261.1:0-6730 GCF_020024005.1 Streptomyces purpurogeneiscleroticus | reverse complement strand
CGCACCTCATCGCGGCCCGCCGCGCCCCGCGGCATGCCGCGCCCTGCCCCGCAGGGATGGAATCCCACCGAAATGCCGAGGACCGTATGAGCACGCAACCGACGACCGACGTGGCGCCACCCCCACCGTCCGCCCCCGGCGACGGCCCGTCGGACGGCCTGCAGGCCGGTCTCAAGAACCGCCATTTGTCCATGATCGCGATCGGCGGGGTGATCGGCGCCGGCCTGTTCGTCGGCTCCGCCTCCGGCATCGCCGCCGCCGGGCCCGCCATCCTCCTGTCGTACGCCCTGGTCGGCGCCCTGGTCGTGTGCGTGATGCGGATGCTGGGCGAGATGGCCGCGGCCTATCCCAGCTCCGGGTCGTTCTCCGCGTACGCGGACCGGTCGCTCGGCCGCTGGGCCGGCTTCTCGATCGGCTGGCTGTACTGGTTCTTCTGGGTCGTGGTGCTGGCCGTCGAGGCGACGGCGGGCGCGAAGATCCTGGAGGGCTGGATACCGGCCGTGCCGCAGTGGGGCTGGGCGCTGATCGTCATGGTGGTGCTCACCGCGACGAACCTCGCGTCGGTCGCCTCGTACGGTGAATTCGAGTTCTGGTTCGCCGGGATCAAGGTCGTCGCGATCGCCGCCTTCGTCGCGATCGGCCTGCTGGCCGTCTTCGGCGTGCTGCCCGGCGCGCACAGCGAGACCGCGGGGATCGCGAACCTCACCGAACACGGCGGGTTCATGCCGAACGGTCCGGGGTCGATCCTCACCGGCGTGCTCATGGTGGTCTTCTCCTTCATGGGCAGCGAGATCGTCACACTCGCCGCCGGCGAGTCGGAGAACCCGCAGCGCGCCGTCACCAAGGCGACCAACAGCGTCATCTGGCGCATCGCGGTCTTCTACCTCGGCTCGATCTTCGTCGTGGTGAGCCTGCTGCCGTGGAACGACAAGTCGATCACCAAGGACGGCAGCTATGTCGCGGCCCTGAACACGATCGGCATCCCGCACGCCGGTGAGGTCATGAACGTCATCGTGCTGACGGCGGTGCTCTCCTGTCTCAACTCCGGGCTCTACACCGCCTCCCGAATGGCCTTCTCGCTCGGCCAGCGCGGCGACGCGCCCAAGGCGTTCGCGCGGACCAGCGCCCGCGGCGTGCCGCGCGCCGCGATCCTCTCCTCCGTCCTCTTCGGCTTCGTCGCGGTGTTCTTCAACTACAAGTGGCCGGACACCGTCTTCGCCTTCCTGCTGAACTCCTCCGGCGCCGTCGCACTGTTCGTGTGGCTGGTCATCTGTTTCGCGCAGCTGCGGATGCGCGGCATGATCCTGCGGGACGACCCGTCGAAGCTGGTCGTGAAGATGTGGCTGTTCCCGTATCTCACCTGGGCGACGATCGGCATGATCTCGTTCGTGCTGGTCTACATGCTGACCGACCCCGCCGGGCGGCAGCAGGTCACGCTGTCGCTGCTGGCCGCCGTGCTCGTGGTGGCGGTCGCGCTGGTACGGGACCGGATCCGCGGTTCGCGGACGGCGTAGCCCCGGACAGGGACGTCGCCAGAATTGCTGGTGACGCGGTGGGCCCATCCATACCAGGATGGGCCCATGTCCGAACCCAACGCTTCCACCGGGCAGGCCGGCTCCGCCGCCGAGCCGCTGCCCCGCCAGGTCGCCGACGCCTACGTCGACGACCTGATCGCCCTCGACCCCATCACCGGCACGTTCCTCGGCGTACCGGAGAGCTCCGGCAAGCTGCCCGACTTCTCGCCCACGGGGCAGGAGGCGCTGGCCCAGCTGGCCCGCACGACGCTCGACCGGCTCGCCGCCGCCGAGGCTCGGCCGGGCGGCGACAGTGACAACGAGCGGCGCTGCGCCCGGCTGCTGCGCGAGCGGCTGACCGCCGAACTCGCCGTCCACGAGGCGGGCGAGGGCCTGCGCGCCGTCAGCAACCTCAGCTCGCCGCTGCACTCCGTACGCGACATCTTCACCCTCACGCCGACCGCGACGGACGAGGACTGGGCGGCCGTCGCGCAGCGGCTGCGCGCGGTGCCCGCCGCGCTGGAGGGGTACCGCGCCTCGCTCGCCGAGGGCCTGAAGCAGGGGCTGCCGGCCGGGCCGCGGCAGGTGCGGACGGTGCTCGGGCAGCTGGGCGAGTGGATCGGCACGGACCGCAGCTGGTTCGCCGACTTCGCCGCGACCGGGCCCGAGAGCCTGCGCGCCGACCTGGACGCCGCGGCCGGCTTCGCCACCGGCGCGCTGACCGAGCTGCGCGACTGGCTGCGCGACGCCTACGCGCCGGCCATCGAGGGCGCGCCCGACGTGGTGGGCCGCGAGCGGTACGCCCGCCTCGCCCGCTACTACAACGGCAGTGACCTGGATCTGGAAGAGGCGTACGCGTACGGCTGGTCCGAATTCCACCGGCTGCTCGCCGAGATGGAGAAGGAGGCCGCGAAGGTCCTCCCGGGCGCCAAGACTCCGTGGGAGGCGCTGGCCTGGCTGGACGAGCACGGCGAGGTGGTGGAGGGCGTCGAGGAGACCCGCGAGTGGCTCCAGTCGCTGATGGACGAGGCCATCGAGAAGCTGGACGGCACGCACTTCGAACTGGCCGAGCGGGTCAAGCGCGTGGAGTCGCGGATCGCGCCCGCGGGCACCGCGGCCGCGCCGTACTACACCAGCCCCTCGCTGGACTTCACCCGTCCGGGCCGCACGTGGCTGCCGACCATGGGCGAGACCCGCTTCCACGTGTACGACCTGGTCTCGACCTGGTACCACGAGGGCGTGCCCGGCCACCACCTCCAGCTCGCGCAGTGGGCACACGTCGCCGACGAGCTCTCCCGCTACCAGACCACGGTCGGCATGGTCAGCGCCAACGCCGAGGGCTGGGCGCTGTACGCCGAGCGGCTGATGGACGAGCTGGGCTTCCTCAGCAACGCCGAGCGGCGCCTGGGCTACCTGGACGCCCAGATGATGCGCGCGATCCGCGTGGTCATCGACATCGGCATGCACCTGGAGCTGGAGATCCCGGCGGACTCGCCGTTCCGGCCGGGCGAGCGCTGGACGCCGGAGCTGGCGCAGGAGTTCATGGACGCGCACTGCAGCCGTCCGTCCGACTTCGTGGAGAGCGAGATCATCCGGTACCAGGGCATGCCGGGCCAGGCGATCGGCTACAAGCTGGGCGAACGCGCCTGGCTGAACGGCCGCGAGGCGGCCCGCCGCCGGCACGGCGCCGCCTTCGACCCGAAGAAGTGGCACATGGCGGCGCTCTCCCAGGGCTCGCTGGGCCTGGACGACCTGGAGAGCGAACTGTCGGCACTGTAGACGCCGGGTCGCCGGGTCGCCGGGAAATCCGTGGCGGACGGGGGGGAGGTCCGTAAGGTCCCTCCCCATGACCGACCTCTTCTCCTCCCCCGGCCCCGGCGACCCGCGCCGACCGGACGGCCCGCTCGCGCTCACCGCGGGGCGCGTGACGCTGCGGGCGCTGTCGCCGGCCGAGTGCGCCCGGCTCGCGGAAGGCGGTACGGCCGGGCTGGTCTGGGTGGACGGCGAGCCTCCCGAGGGCACGGTGGAGGGCGCCGGGATCATGGTGCAGCTCGCCGCGGCGGGGCTGTACCGGCCGGGCTGGGGCACGTACGCGCTCACCCGCACCGAGGACGGCGTGGCCCTGGGCGGCATCGGCTTCCACGGCCCGCCCGACGAGTCCGGCACGGTCGAGCTGGGTTACGACCTGTCCCCCTCGGCGCGCGGCGCCGGCTGGGCGACGGACGCGGTACGGCTGCTCGCCTCGTGGGCGGCGGCCCGCCCCGAGGTACGCACACTGCGGGCCGCCACGGAGCCGGCGAACCTGCCCTCGCAGCGCGTGCTGGAACGGTCCGGCTTCGTGCGCGCGGGCGAGGAGTCGGGAATGTACGTGTTCGAGTACGCGGGGAGCGGGAGCGGTGCGGAGGGAGCGGCCGGCGCGGGCATGCCCGAGGCGGCCCCGGAGGACCGGACCCTCAATGCTGGAACCCGCCCTCGGAGTTGATCACCTCGCCCGTGATCCAGGCCGCCTCGTCCGTGGCGAGCCAGGCGATGAGCCGCGCCGGATCGTCGGGCGCGCCCCACGCGCCGCCGGGGAAGCGCCGGGCGACCCACTCGCGGAGCTCGCCGACGGCGTAACCGGTGTCGACCGGGCCGGGGTTGACGGTGTTCACGGTGACGCCGAGGGGTGCGAGGGTGGTGGCGAGCGTGCGGGTGGCCGAGGCCAGCGCGCCCTTGGCCAGGCCGTAGGCGACCTCGCCCGGCATGCCGCCGCCCTGGTCCTGGCCGGACGTCATCATCACGATGCGGCCGCCGGGCTGCTCGGGGGCGCGGTGCCGGGCGTACGCCTGCGCCAGCAGGATCACCGACCGGGTGTCGATCGCCCAGTGCGCGTCCAGCATGGCCGCGTCGATGGAGTCGAGCGTGCCGTCGCCGCCGCTGAGCGCGTGGTTGGCGACGAGGATGTCCACGCGGCCGCCGAGCGCGTCGGCGGCCGCGCCGAAGAGACGGGCCGGGGCTTCGGGGTCGGCGAGGTCGGCCGGCCCGTGTGTCACCACCGCACCGGGCACGGCCACTTCCCGTACGCCCGCCGCGACCGCTTCGGGCCCGCCCGGGTCGGCACCCCACGGCTGCCGCGCGTCGTGCGGGACGTGGTGGTGCAGATACACGCTCGCGCCGTACGCGGCCAGCCGGCGGGCGACGGCGTAGCCGATGCCGCCGCGCCGGCTCGCGCCGGTGACCAGCGCGGTGCGGCCGCGCAGTGGGTACGGTGCGCGGCGCAGCTCGGCGGCGGACGGGGAGGGTTCGGGCGCTCCGTCGTTTGTGCCGTGGTTCATGGTCATGACCGGACAGCCTGGCCGCCACGGCCTCCGATGTCATCCCGTTTTCGGCACTGTGAGCGGCGGCGCCGGGGCCGCGGAGGCCCGCGGGATTCAGCAGCCGCAGGAGACCGGCGCGGCCGCGGCCGCATCGGCCGGCGCCGGGAGCGGCGCCGTGAGCGGGTCCGCCGGGCGGCGTTCCGTGCCGTCCGCGGTCTCCACCGCGTAGCCCTCACGGATCCAGTACTCGATGCCGCCGAGCATTTCCTTGACCCGGTAGCCGAGGCGGGCGAGGGCAAGCGCGGCGCGGGTGGCGCCATCGCAGCCGGGGCCCCAGCAGTGGACGACGACGGGGACCGCGGGGTCGAGGAGGCCGGCGGCGCGCTCCGGGATGCGGGCGGTGGGGAGGTGCACGGCACCGGGGATGTGGCCCTGGTCCCAGGATTCCCGGCTGCGGGAGTCGATGAGCACGAAGCCGGGGTCGCCGCCGCCGGCCAGGGCGGCATGCACGTCGGCGACGTCCGTGTGGAAGGCCAGGCGGGCCGCGAAGTAGGCCGCGGCCTCGACGGGGGCGGCCGGGGGTACGGCCATGGGGGAGTTGCCGGTGCGAGTGCGGGATGCGGTGTTCTGCGGTGTTGTCATGATCGAAATCTATGAGCCGCCGGTCCGGGACGGAACCGACTTTCCCCGGGAAAACCCTTGATCCGCCGGGGATTCCACTGCTAGACAGCGGTCATGACGAGTTCTTCCCGGTACTCCCCCGACGCCACCGACTGGCGCATACTCGACGCCCTGCAACAGGACGGGCGTGCGGGCTACGCCGTGCTGGCGCGGGCGGTGAACATGTCGGCCAGCGCCGTCACCGAACGGGTGCGGCGGCTGGAGGAGGCCGGGGTGATCCGCGGGTACGCGGCCGTGGTGGACCCCGAGCGGGTCGGGCTGCCGGTGCTGGCCTTCGTGCGGCTGCGGTATCCGAGCGGTAACTACAAGCCGTTCCACGATCTGCTGGAGACGACGTCGGAGATTCTCGAGGCGCATCACGTCACGGGTGACGACTGCTTCATCATCAAGGTCGCGGCGCGTTCGATGCGGCACTTGGAGGAGGTGGCGGGGCGGATCGGCGCCCTGGGGGCCGTCACGACCAATGTCGTGTACTCCTCCCCGCTCGCCGGCCGCCCCGTCAGCCCCTGACGCACTGTCAGCCGGCGCTCTCGGGAGTGCGGAGGCGTACGGACGAGCCCGCGCGGCTCTTGACGACCTCCAGCTGGGCCGGGATGCGCTGGCGCAGGTCGGCGACGTGGCTGACGATGCCGACGCTGCGGTCCCGTTCGCGGAGCGAGTCCAGTACGTCCAGGACCTCGTCGAGGGTCTGCTCGTCCAGGCTGCCGAAGCCCTCGTCGATGAAGAGGGTGTCCAGGCGGGTGCCGCCGGCCTCGTCGGTGACGACATCGGCGAGGCCGAGCGCGAGGGAGAGCGAGGCGAAGAAGGTCTCGCCGCCGGAAAGCCCTGCCGTGTCGCGTTCCTGGCCCGTCCAGGCGTCGATGACATGGAGGCCGAGGCCGGAGCGGCGGGCGCCGCCGGCCCGTTCGTCGGAGTGCACGAGCGTGTAGCGGCCCGCCGACATGCGGGTGAGGCGGGCGCTGGCGGCGGCCGCCACCTGTTCGAGACGCGCGGCCAGTACGTACGACTCCAGGCGCATCTTGCGTTCGTTGTCCGCCGAGGTGCCCGCGGTGAGGGACGCGAGGCGGGCGACGCGGTCGAACTCGGCCCGCAACGGGGCCAGTTCACGGGCGTCGTGCTCGGCGCGCGCGGAGAGCCGGTCCAGTTCGGCGCAGCGTTCGCGGGCGGTGGCGTGGGCGGTGGCGGCCTCGCGGAGCCGGCGGGCCGCGCCGTCTCCGACGCCGCGGGCCCGGTCGGTGT
>NZ_NHSG01000260.1:0-17296 GCF_020024005.1 Streptomyces purpurogeneiscleroticus | reverse complement strand
CCGAGGGCAAGCCCCGCCCCGCCCTCGCCTGCGACCCCGCCGGACCGCTGGCCGCCGAGGTCGTCAAGACCTCCTCCGACCCGTACGTCGGCCGGCTCTCCCTCGTACGGGTCTTCTCCGGCACCCTGCACCCCGACGAGACGGTGCACGTCTCCGGGCACGGCCTGGCCGACCGCGGACACGAGGACCACGACGTCGACGAGCGCATCGGCGCCCTGTCGGCCCCCTTCGGCAAGCAGCAGCGCACGGTCACCAAGGTCGTCGCCGGCGACCTGGCCTGCGTCGCGAAGCTCTCCCGCGCCGAGACCGGCGACACCCTCTCCGCCAAGGACGCGCCGCTGCTGATGGCACCCTGGGACATGCCCGACCCGCTGCTCCCGGTCGCCATCCAGGCCCACAGCAAGGCCGACGAGGACAAGCTCTCCCAGGGACTCGCGCGGCTCGTCGCCGAGGACCCCACGATGCGCCTGGAGCAGAACCCCGACACCCACCAGGTCGTCCTGTGGTGCCTGGGCGAGGCGCACGTGGACGTGGCGCTGGAGCGGCTGCGCGCCCGGTACGGAGTCCAGGTCGACGCCGTACCGCACAAGGTCTCGCTGCGCGAGACGTTCGGCGCGAAGGCCGCCGGGCGCGGCCGGCACGTCAAGCAGTCGGGCGGCCACGGCCAGTACGCGATCTGCGAGATCGAGGTCGAGCCGCTCCCGGGCGGCAGCGGCATCGAATTCGTCGACAAGGTCGTCGGCGGGGCCGTGCCCCGGCAGTTCATCCCGTCCGTGGAGAAGGGCGTACGGGCCCAGGCGGCGCGCGGGGTCGCGGCCGGGTACCCCCTCGTCGACATCCGCGTGACGCTGCTCGACGGCAAGGCCCACTCCGTGGACTCCTCCGACGCCGCGTTCCAGACCGCGGGCGCCCTCGCCCTGCGCGAGGCCGCCGCCGACGCCCGTATCCACCTGCTGGAGCCGGTCGCCGAGGTCACCGTCCTGGTGCCCGACGACTACGTGGGACCGGTGATGAGCGACCTGTCCGGGCGGCGCGGCCGCGTCGTGGGCACCGAACAGTCCGGCTCGGGCCGGACGTTGGTGCGCGCCGAGGTCCCGGAGATCGAAATCGGCCGCTACGCCGTCGATCTCCGGTCACTTTCGCACGGCACCGGCCGCTTCCACCGCAGTTACGCACGGCACGAGCCGATGCCGCCGCAGCTCGCCACCAAGATCCGCGAAGAGCGCGAAAAGGCGGAGAACGGCGGCTAGTTCACCGCCCGGCGACCGACGGAACGGCCGGCGTACCGCCCGGGGACGGGGACTCAACTCCCTTGGGCGGTACGCCGGCTGTACGTCGGCTGTACGCTGAGGACGCAGCTCACAGGTGTGCCGGGGGCGGCCGGCGGGAAGGTCGCTCAGAGGCGTTCTGCGGGGCACGCCGAACGGCAGGGGCAGACGGCGGCGAGGGGGCCTTGGTGACGACGATTGACGGCTTCGACTTCAGCCCGGGAGCGCAGGTTCCGCTCTCCGGCGGGGCGGGGCAGACCGCCGCTACGCAGGCGCTGGCCTCGGCCGCGTACCGGGACACCCCGCTCTCCGACATCTCCGCGGCCGACTCCGACACCGCCAAGTCGGACATCAAGAAGCCCAGGCTCTCGCTGTTCGAGCCGAACTTCGGCGAGGCGTTCTCGCGCGCCGTACAGAACCGTATGCTCGGCGGCGGCCGCAAGCCGCTCATCCAGTCCTTCGGCACCGAGCCGCAGACCGTCGTCGAGCACTGCCTCGCCGCCAACCGCATCCGCAAGGAGCGGGACGCGAAACTGACCGTCCTCATGGTCGTCTTCGGGGTGCTCTTCCTCCCCGGCGTGCTCCTCTGGTTCGGCGGCTTCCAGCTCAAGCGGATCCTGGACAAGGCCACCAGCAAGGGCAAGAGCGCGCTGGGCACGGTGCTGCTCGTGGCCCTCTGCGGCATCGCCCTGATCTTCCTGATCAAGCTCCCCTTCGACAGCTTCTGGACGGTCTACCTCCGGCTGATGCTGATCGCCCCGGTCATAGGCTGGTGGTGGGCCAAGCGGATCTGCGAGCGCACGGCCGTCGACATGCGCGACGCGTGGAAGGGCCTCCTCGAAGGCGGCGGCGTCGGCGCGAGGATCCCCGAGGCCGTCCCCCAGGACCCCACCGAGACCGCCGCCGAACAGCTCCGCCAGAACCTCGCCAAGCTCACCGCCGAGCAGAACAGCAACGTCGTCTTCTACGCCGGCCCCAAGGGCATACTCGGCATGGGCACCCGCTGGGGTAGCTGGCAGCTCGCCGAGGAGCTCCGCCCCGCGGACCCGGACGGCGAGATCCACCCCTTCCGCAGCTGGGACGTCATCCGCGTCATCCACGACCGGCTCAAGCTCCTGGAGCGCAGCCCGCTGCACACCGGCGGCTTCGGCCAGCCCCCCTCCGTGAAGCACTGGATCGTCTCCCCCGTCGGCGAGAACGCCGGCGAGGTCGCCCGCCCCGAGGGCACCGACACCGACGCCTTCCAGATCCGCCCCCACGAGATAGAGCGGATCTGCAACGAGCAGCAGTTCGGCGCCGGCAACCGCCACTACCTCGGCGTCCAGTTCGTCCTCTGGGACGGCCAGCTCGTCCTCACCCTGATGATCACCGTGACCGTGCTGCACGAGACGCTGCGCATCGAGGTCACGGGGCACTCCCTCGGCCCGGTCCACGGCCTGTTCACCACCAAGCCCAAGGCCAAGACCGTGACCGAGGCGAAGGTCGTGAAGTTCTGGGAGACCAAGGAACGGCAGCTCCCGCTCATCGACGCCGACGAGGTCGTCCGCCTCGCCGCGCGCGCCCCCCTGACCTGGTTCCCGCCGGTCCTGGACTTCCTCGGCGGCAAGCTCGCCCTGCCCGAGCCCTTCGGGCTGCGCCACGCCTGGGCGGACAAGCCCTGGCGGCACCGCTTCATGGCGGACGACGCGCTGCGCGCCGCCACGCCCGTGCTGCGCGTGGTGCACTCCGCCGCGATGAGCGTCCTGAAGGAGAACGGCGTGGACACCGAGCGCTTCGACAACCGCTCGCTGGCCCTCAGCGGCGCGGTCCAGGACGCCGCTCCGAAGAAGGCCGACGTCTACGACGCGTAACGCCGCGCACTGCAGGTACGCCCGGGGCCCGTACGGATTTCCGTACGGGCCCCAGGCGCGGGATCGGCCGTTACACCGCCGGCCAGGCGTCCGCGAGCATCGCGCGGGTGTCGGCGAGGAGCTGGGGCAGCACCCGCGTGTGGCCGACCACCGGCATGAAGTTCGTGTCGCCGCCCCAGCGCGGGACGACGTGCTGGTGCAGGTGGGCGGCGATACCGGCACCGGCGACCCCGCCCTGGTTCATCCCGATGTTGAAGCCGTGCGCGCCGGACGCCGCGCGCAGCGCCGCCATCGCCTGCTTCGTGAGCTTCCCCAGCTCCGCCGTCTCGGGGTCGTCCAGCTCGGTGTAGTCGGCGACGTGGCGGTAGGGCACGACCATGAGGTGCCCGCCGTTGTACGGGTAGAGGTTGAGCACTGCGTACACGTGCTCGCCGCGGGCGACGACCAGGCCGTCCTCGTCGGACTTCGACGGGATCGTGCAGAACGGACAGCCGTCGTCGGCTCCCGGGCCCGTGGGCTTGTTCTCACCCTGGATGTAGGCCATCCGGTGCGGCGTCCACAGGCGCTGGAAGGCGTCCTGTGTCCCGACTCCGATCTGCTGCTCCGGCTCAGTCGTCATGAAACGCAGCATATTCCCTGGTACGGACGCGGCGAGGGGCGGCCCTGGCGGACCGCCCCTCGAATCCTCGCGCCGTGGCCCGGATCAGACCTGGTCGCGCTCCTCGACCGCCTTGAGGATCTTGGCGATCGCCTCGTCCTTCGGGATGCCGTTCTCCTGGGAGCCGTCCCGGTAGCGGAAGGACACCGCGCCGTGCTCCATGTCCTCGTCACCCGCGATGACCATGTACGGGACCTTGGACTTCTGGGCGTTGCGGATCTTCTTCTGCATCCGGTCCGAGGACGAGTCGACCTCGATGCGCAGCCCCTTCTTGCGGGCCTCCGCGGCGAACTCCTCCAGGTACGGGACGTGCGCGTCACCGATCGGGATGCCGGTCGCCTGGACGGGCGCCAGCCAGACCGGGAAGGCGCCGGCGTAGTGCTCCAGGAGCACCGCGAAGAAGCGCTCGATGGAGCCGAAGAGGGCACGGTGGATCATGACCGGGCGCTGCTTGGAACCGTCCGCCGAGGTGTACTCCAGGTCGAACCGCTCCGGCAGGTTGAAGTCGAGCTGGATGGTCGACATCTGCCAGGTACGGCCGATCGCGTCCTTCGCCTGGACGGAGATCTTCGGGCCGTAGAAGGCCGCGCCGCCCGGGTCGGCGACCAGTTCGAGGCCCTGCTTCTCGGCCACCTTGCGCAGCGTCTCGGTGGCCTCCTCCCAGGTCGCGTCGTCGCCGACGAACTTCTCCGGGTCCTTGGTGGACAGCTCCAGGTAGAAGTCGTTCAGGCCGTAGTCGCGCAGCAGGTTCAGGACGAAGGTGAGCGTCGTGTCGAGCTCGTCCGCCATCTGCTCGCGGGTGCAGTAGATGTGCGCGTCGTCCTGGGTGAAGCCGCGGGCGCGGGTCAGGCCGTGCACCACGCCGGACTTCTCGTACCGGTACACCGTCCCGAACTCGAAGAGACGCAGCGGCAGTTCGCGGTACGAACGCCCCCGCGCGTCGAAGATCAGGTTGTGCATCGGGCAGTTCATGGGCTTGAGGTAGTAGTCAATGCCCTCGTCGAGCTGCATGGGCGGGTACATGCCGTCGGCGTACCAGTCCAGGTGCCCCGACGTCTCGAAGAGCTTCCCCTTGGTGGCGTGCGGGGTGTAGACGAACTCGTAGCCCTCTTCCTCGTGGCGCCGCCGCGAGTAGTCCTCCATGACCCGGCGGATGATGCCGCCCTTGGGGTGGAAGACCGCGAGGCCGGAGCCGATCTGCTCCGGAATGGAGAACAGGTCCAGCTCGCTGCCCAGCTTGCGGTGGTCGCGCTTCTCGGCCTCGGCGAGGAACTCCAGGTACGCCTTCAGCTCGTCCTTGGTCGGCCAGGCGGTGCCGTAGATGCGCTGGAGCTGCTTGTTCTTCTCGCTGCCGCGCCAGTACGCCGCGGCGGAGCGCATCAGCTTGAACGCCGGGATGTTCCGCGTGGTCGGCAGGTGCGGGCCTCGGCAGAGGTCCTTCCAGCACAGGTCGCCGGTCTTGGCGTCGAGGTTGTCGTAAATGGTCAGCTCGCCCGCGCCGACCTCGGCGTCCGCGCCCTCGGCGGCCTCACCGGCGTTGCCCTTGAGGCCGATCAGCTCCAGCTTGTACGGCTCGGCGGCCAGCTCCTCGCGGGCGTCCTCGTCGGTGGTGACCCGGCGCGAGAAGCGCTGGCCCCGCTTCTGGATCTCCTGCATCTTCTTCTCGATGCGCTTGAGGTCCTCGGGGGTGAACGGGGTCTCGACGTCGAAGTCGTAGTAGAAGCCGTCCTTGACGGGCGGGCCGATGCCGAGCTTCGCCTCCGGGAACAGCTCCTGCACGGCCTGCGCCATCACATGCGCGGTGGAGTGCCGCAGGATGTTCAGGCCGTCCTCGGAGGTGATCTCCACGGGCTCGACGGTCTCGCCGTCGGCGACCTCGTACGCGAGGTCCTTGAGCTCTCCGGCCACCCGCGCCGCGACGATGCTGCGCTCGCCCTGGAAGAGGTCGGCGGCCGTAGTGCCCGTGGTCACCACGCGTTCTTCCCGCTCGGAATCGCGTTGGATGGTCACACGGACGTCTGACACCGGACTCTCCTGACTCATGTCTGCTGGGCGGCAGCGATCGCTGCGCACGGTGAATCGTACCGAGCCACCGGCCCGCCTCGCGAAACGGTTGTTTGCCGGGCCGCCGCGAGGGGCAAAGCGGGTCCATGGTCATCGACTGGAACGAGCAGCTCGCGGAGCAGCTGGATCTGCACTGGCGGGTTCAGCTGCGGGACCGGCTGTCCGGACTGAGCGACGAGGAGTACTTCTGGGAGCCCTCGCCGGGCGCCTGGAACGTACGGCCGAGGGGCACCAGCAGCGCGCCCATCGCGGCGGGGTCCGGCGACTTCACGGTCGACTTCGCCTTCCCCGAGCCGGTGCCCCCGCCGGTGACGACCATCGCCTGGCGGCTGGCCCACATCATCGTCGGCGTGTTCGGGATGCGCGTCGCGAACCATTTCGGCGGGCCGAAGACGGACTACGAGTCCTTCGCGTACGCGGGCACGGCCCGGGAGGCACTGGAGCAGCTGGACGCGGCGTACGCGGCCTGGCACGCGGGTGTGCGGGGGCTGAGCGAGGAGGACCTGGCGCGGCCCTGCGGTCCCGCCGAGGGGCCGTACGGCGAGTACCCGATGGCGACGCTGGTGCTGCACATCAACCGGGAGGTCATCCACCACGGTGCGGAGATCGCGCTGCTGCGTGATCTTTACCCGCACCGCTGAAAGCCCCTCTTGGGGCGGGGGCGGGGCTCACTCGCCTCCGCACGCCTCCTCGAAGTGGTCCAGGTTCTCCTGGAGCGACTTCAGCAGCCGGTCCCGCTCCGCTTCGTCGACCTGTACGGGCGTGACGCCGCTCGCCCCCGTTATCCGCCGGAAGCCGCCGCGGCTCTCCAGCCGCCCGGTCACCCGGACCGGCAGCCCCAGCAGGTGGGCGTGGCCCGCGATCCGGTAGTCCTCCTCGCCGAGGGCCATCCTGACCTGCGCCACGTCCGCGCCGGCCAGCACCCGCAGCCGTACCGCGCCCGCGCCGTCGGGCCGCTCGCGGCGCATCCGTACGACCGTGCCGGTCACCCGCACGGCGAGCGAGGGCTCGTCCCGTACGTACCGCTGGGCGGCCTGCCGCAGCGCGGGCAGGTCGCCGGGGGTGAACTCGACGGGCTCGGGGCGGGCCGGGCAGCCCGGCGGCGCGCCCTCGGCCGGTGACCACTGGATCACGATGCGCACCCCTTCGGCGCCGCGCACCAGGGAGATCAGCGCCTCGGTCAGCTCATGGCAGACGCCCAGCTCGACGGCGGCCTCGTACGCCTCCATGCCGCCGGTGGCGCGCTGGTAGTCCGTGGCGTCGCGGGCGGCGTGCAGCGCCCGCTGAAGGCCCGCGACCGTGCCGCGGCCCGCGGTGACCGGGACGTACGCGGTGAGGGTGCGGCCCGCGGAGGCCGGGCCGACCAGCACCTGGTCGAGCAGCGCCTCGGCCTGCCGCCGGTGCCGGGCGCCGTGGTAGCCGGCCCGCGCGTACGTGCCGAGCGCCCCGGCGGCCAGCAGGGAGCGGGCGGCGGCGCGCAGCCGCTCCTGCGCGGTCCACAGGGTCGCGCCGGAGCCCTCGTCGGGGATGTCGCGCTCCCAGCGCACCTCGTCGCTGGGCAGCGCGAGGCCGACCAGCACCTCGCGGGCCGAGGGCGCTGCGCTGCGGGAGAGCGCGGTCAGCGCCTCGGCGAGCAGGTCGGTGCTGTCGGGATAGCGGGCGGACTCGGGCACGAGGAGGCTGGTGCCCGCGGTGCCCCCGGGCGGGGTCCAGCGGCCGTACTGGCCCTGGGTGCCGCCGCGGCGGTGCCAGCCGTGCCGGCCCAGCAGTGCGGTGAGAACGGCCGGATCGACCCGGTCGGGGTCGGGAACGGGGAGTGGGTGCTCGTCGGTCGGCCGGTACATCAGGGTCTCCCTCCCGCCCCGACCCGCGTCATGATCTCGACGAGCGCACGGTCGTCGAAGATCCGCGTGGTCGGAATCCGCACAGTGGTCTTGCGCCTGCCCGTGGCCTGCTGGCCGGCCAGGTTGATCCAGTAACAGCAGTGCCGCAGTTCGAGCCGGTCGTGGCTCGCGCGCAGCCAGTCCTCGGGGGTGCGCGGTACGAGCATCACGACCAGGATCTTGTGCACCGCGACGGGGGTACGGGCGAGCTTCACGAGGTGGTCGTTGTCCAGCGTGAAGCCGAAGCTGGGCCCCGGCGGGCGGGGCGGGACCTGGTAGGTGCACTTGAGCTGCACCTTGATGGTGACTTCGTCGTCGATGGTGTGGCCGGACGAGCCGTGGCTGACGTGCCAGTCGATGCCGTTGTCCGGGAAGGGCTGCGCGAGCGAGCAGCCGGCGGCCGCGGCCACGGCGTGGAGATAGCCCACCTGGAGCGTCTCCATGGAGGCGGTGGTGGCGAGCTGGCCGCGCAGCGGTACCGGTTCCTCGGGCAGGAACCCACCCGGCTCGGGCTGTGCGAGCGTCATCGCTCAAGTGCCTTCCGGGCGTTGCGGTGGTGCCGGTCGGGTGCGTGGGGGTGCGGTGGGGTCCGGGCCGCACGGCGGTCCGGCGGACCGCGCGTGGGGCTGCGGTCCCCCCTGTGTTGTCTCCGTGTCAAGTGGTCAACAAACAATGGCGGTTCGACAACCGTGGAGGCCGGGTATCACCAGCTCGGGGGCCCGGGGCAGGCCACCCGCCGCAGGAGCACGAGGAGTTGGGACTATGCCGTGCTGGTTCGACGGTCCGCTGGCTGCCTTCGACACCGAGACGACGGGGATCGATGTGGAGCAGGACCGCATCGTCTCCGCCGCCCTGGTCGTCCAGGAGACGCCGCGTTCGACTCCGCGGGTCACGCGCTGGCTGGTCAATCCGGGTGTGGACATCCCGGAGGCCGCGACGGCGGTGCACGGCCTGACGGCCGGGCATCTGGCGATGTACGGCCGCTGGCCGGCACCGGTGATGGAGGAGATAGCGCGGGCCCTGGCGGAGCAGGCGATGGCGGGGCGGCCGCTGGTGGTGATGAACGCGCCGTTCGATCTGACGCTGCTGGACCGTGAGTTGCGCCGGCACCGCGCGTCGTCGCTGGCGGCGTATCTCGGTACGCAGTCGTTGTGCGTGCTGGATCCGCGGGTGCTGGACAAGCATCTGGACCGGTACCGCAAGGGCCGCCGGACGCTGACCGACCTGTGCGAGCACTACGGCGTCGAGCTGTCGGGGGCGCACGAGGCGGCGGCGGACGCGACGGCGTCACTGCAGGTCGTACGGGCGCTGGGGCAGGCATTCGCGACGCGGCTCGAAGGGCTGAGCGTGGCGGAGCTGCATGCGCTGCAGGCGGTGTGGCACGCGGCCCAAGCGCGGGGCCTGCAGGCGTGGTTCGCGCGCAACGGCACGGAGGAGGCGGTGGACCCGCACTGGCCGCTGCGGCCGGATCTGCCTGCTGCGGCGTGACCGTATCCACGGCAGAACGAGGTGAACGTACGCAGAAGGCCGGACCGCTGTTTACGGTCCGGCCTTCTCTCCGGGTGGGCGATACTGGGTTCGAACCAGTGACCTCTTCGGTGTGAACGAAGCGCTCTCCCACTGAGCTAATCGCCCGGGGTGCGTCCGGGGTTTCCTTGGGGTCTCCCGCGAACGACCTGAACAATACAGGTGGTGGCGGCGTTACTTCAAATTCCTTCGTGGCGGGCCAGCCAGGCGGCCAGACCGCGCCGTCCGGCCCGCATCATCAGCGTGTGGTTGAGGCGGAAGAACGGCCGTCCCGGGTAGGCCAGCAGCCGCATGAAGGGCCTGCGCACCTCGACCTCCTGCTCGTACAGCGCGCGGGTGCCGGTGCCGTGGGGGCGGACCGTCCAGCGCGCCCAGCCGTCGATGTCACCGTGCAGCGCCGTCTCCAGGACGCCGGCGCCCGGGTCGCGGCGGGTCTCGCGGGCGGTGACGCGCAGGCTGTAGGGCAGTACGGAGCGGATACGGGCGGCGCCGGAGTGGTCGTCGGTCCGGTGCACCTCGGCGACCTGGGGCCACCAGCGGGGGTAGGACTCGGTCCGCTCCAGGACGGCGTAGACGACGCCGGGGGCGGCGTCCAGCAGCCAGACACTGCGGAAGCGGTAGTGGTGGGGGCGGAGGCGGGACGGCCGGGCACGCATGGGCCCAGTGTGCCGTGCCGGGGAACACCGAAGGGCCCGGAGGCCGAAGAAACCTCCGGACCCTTGGACCGGACCTCGGGGGTGCGGGTGGCGGAGCCCCCGCCCTGCGTGGCGAAGCCGCGCAAAACACGACGAGGGCGAAGCGGCTTGCGCTGCTGGCAAGCACACTTCACCCTCGCACTTGTGGGCGATACTGGGTTCGAACCAGTGACCTCTTCGGTGTGAACGAAGCGCTCTCCCACTGAGCTAATCGCCCGGGGCGCCGGTGCCTCGCGGCCTGGCGCACCGCCAACATTACCCCATGTCAGCGGGGTCCCCGACCACCCTGCGGCCGGTCGGGCTCACTCGGTGATGCGCCAGGGCATCTCGAAGCCGAACTTCCACACGTACACCGCGAGGGCCGCGACCACGATCACGACGCCGATCGTGGTGAGGATGATGTTGCGCCGCCGGACCTTGGGGTCCAGGGCCTTCTGGGCGGCCTCGGTGACCTTGCGCTTGGTCCAGCGGAGCACGAGCTGCGCCCAGACGAACTCGGTCGCCCAGATCGCCATGCCGGCGAAGATCACCAGCCAGCCGGGGCCGGGCAGCGGCAGCATGATGATGCCGCCGACGACCACCGCGAGCCCGATGATGAAGATCCCGACCTGCCAGCTCATGTGCAGGGTCCGGGAGCGCTTCACGAAATGCGGCGCCTTGGACCCCAGCTTCTGCGGGATCGCCGTCGCCCCCTGTGTCGACGCGCCCCCGGCGGCGCCCCGACGCTCGTCACTCTCCGCATTCATACCGGCAAACCTACCCGACGCCCGGAATCGCCGCATGAACGCTCGGGAGGATCCGGGACTCCGCCGTAAGAGGTACTCGAAGCCACCCAAAACAGTCAGAGGGGTTTACAACGCCACCGTAGGTGGCATGTCGATTTCGCCGACGTGCGAACCCCCGAGCGCACACTGAGCGAAAGGCCCTGGCGTATGAACACCACGGTCAGCTGCGAGCTGCACCTGCGCCTCGTTGTGTCGAGCGAGTCCTCACTGCCTGTACCTGCGGGCCTGCGGTATGACACGGCCGATCCTTATGCCGTGCACGCCACCTTCCACACCGGAGCCGAGGAGACGGTCGAGTGGGTTTTCGCCCGTGATCTCCTCGCCGAGGGCCTGCACCGGCCCACCGGCACCGGCGACGTCCGCGTCTGGCCGTCCCGGAGTCACGGACAGGGAGTCGTCTGCATCGCCCTGAGCTCCCCGGAAGGCGAGGCGCTGCTCGAAGCCCCGGCGCGGGCTCTGGAATCCTTCCTCAAGCGCACGGATGCCGCGGTCCCGCCCGGCACCGAGCACCGACACTTCGATCTCGACACGGAGCTCTCCCACATCCTCGCGGAGAGCTGAGGAGACCCGCGGCCGCGTACCGCGTCAACCGCTCATCACTCGCGCCGTCCGACTCGGGGAGACGGCGCAGAACGGACAAGTTCATACGGCAAGCACCGGCGTCGCCGCCGCGGAGACCACCGCGGCGGCGGCGCCGTTTCCGTACCGAGCGCGGCGCCGTTTCCGTACTGACCGGCCCGGACGGGCGCCGGGGAGCCGGGGGAACCTGCGGCACCGGTGGCCGCCGGGCCTTGTTGAAGGCGCTAGAGTCGGCGACCATTCGGCAAGGGGGCGGCCGGTCGATCGCTGGAGATCACCGGCCACCGCCCATGGATCCCGGGGGCGGCAGAATCCGCCCTCCCGGCCTGGGAGCGACCCGTGATGATCACCCACGACACCCGGTGCGCGCTGGAGGCGGTCGTCGACCTCCTGAACACCGCGCCCGAGGGCGGGGCCCCATCGGCCCCGGACGCCCTCAGCGACGTGCCGTCCCTGCACGAGTTCGTCGCGCGCAACGCCTTCAGCGATGTGGGCACGCTCACCGAGCGGGACCTGGCGTCCGTGCGCTCCGTACGGGCGAGATTCGCCCAGGTCTTCGCGGCGGACGACGACCGCAGCGCGGCTGAGCTGCTGAATTCGCTGGTGGCGGCGGCCGGCACGACGCCGCGGCTGACCGACCACGACGGGTACGACTGGCACGTGCACTACTTCGCGCCCGGCGCCTCGGTCGCCGACCACCTCGCGGCGGACGGCGGGATGGCGCTGGCGTTCCTGGTCGTCGCCGGCGAGCGGGAGCGGCTGCGGCGCTGCGAGGCGCCGGACTGCCGGCACGCCTTCGTCGACCTCTCCCGGAACCGCTCGCGCCGCTACTGCGACAGCCGGACCTGCGGAAACCGCCTGCACGTCGCCGCGTACCGGGCACGCCGCCGCGAGGCCGCGAGCTGAACCTCCTGCCGAGGCGCAGCCACGGGCTCTAGAGCACGAAGAGGTCATGCACGGCGCCCAGCAGGAGCAGGACGCCGATCACGGTGAGGAAGAGCATCAGGGGCGGCTGGGACAGGGCGAACAGGCAGCCGCGGGATTCAGGGGCCCGGGGAGAGTTCTCCCGGGTCAGGGCGCACTCATCGTTCATCTCGCGGAGATCATGACGCAGATGATCAGCGCGAGGGCCGGAGATTCCCCCGCAGGAGGGGGAGTTCCTCAGATCCCGTGCTTTTTCAGGATGGCTTCGATATCGGAGAAGTCGTCCGCGTCACCGGAGCGGGCGTCGGAGCGGCCACCGGAGCGGGCACCCGGCTGGATTTCCGCACCCCGCCCTTGGGTAACCCCCTGCTGGGGGGACGGGTTCGTTCGATTCGCCCCGTAGGCAGCCGACGGGCCGACAGCGGCCGACAGGTCGGCGCCCGGCGCGCCGGAGCGCGCTGCCTTGGCCGCGGCGCGGCGTTCCTTACGGCTCATGGACCGGCGCTCGGCCGCGCGGCTCACCAGGAACAGCAGGGCCGACAGGGCCAGTACGCCGAAGCCCGCCCACACGGTCGGCTTGAAGACCAGGCCCGTGATCCAGTCGATGACACCGGTCATGACCAGGCCGATCGGGATCAGCGCGAAGGCGGCGATGCGCGTCGCGGCGAGGAAGCGCCGGCGGAAGGCGGTCAGCGCGGCGATGCCCAGGCCGGCCACCGACAGCACGGCGCAGACGGTCGAGGTCAGCATGGGGTCCTCCTGCGGTGGACGGTTCTCCCCCCATCGTGCCCTCTCGCCCGTCGCGGGGGCCATGCCGACGGGCCCCGGGTTCCGTTCGGCCGGGGCCGCGGGTGCTGGAAGACTGGCCCCATGAACGACGCTTCCTCCCCCGCAGCCGACACCCTCCCTCCCGTCCTGGACGTCTGGTGCGAGCTGCAGTGCCCCGACTGCCGCGCCGCCCTGGACGACCTGCGCGCGCTGCGCGAGCGCTACGGCGACCGGCTGGAGATCCGGCTGCGCCACTTCCCGCTGGAGAAGCACAAGCACGCCTACGCCGCCGCGCAGGCCGCCGAAGAGGCCATCGAGCAGGGGCAGGGCTGGGCGTACGTGGAGGCGGTCCTCGGGCGCACCGGAGAGCTGGCGAAGCAGGGCGAGAAGCTGCTGGTGAAGGTGGCCGGGGAGCTGGGCCTGGACGCCGAGGAGCTGGACACCGCGCTGATCGACGGCCGGCATCTGCTGATCGTCGACGCGGACCAGGCCGAGGGCAAGGCGATCGGCGTCACGGGCACGCCGACGTACGTCATCGGCGGCGAGCGGCTGGACGGCGGCAAGAGCCAGGAGGGGCTGCGCGCCCGCATCGAGGAGATCGCGGACCGGCTGCTGGCCGCCGAGTGACTCCGTGACTTCAGCCGCCGCTCACAGCAGCGGCTTCGACAGCCGGTGGTCCACGACGAGGTATCCGAGGGACTCGTACAGCCTGCGCGCTGTCGGGTTGTCGGCGTAGACGATGAGGCCGAGGTGGCGGCTGCCCGCGGCCAGGCACTCCCGCTCGGCTATCCCCATCAGGGTGCGCCCGTGGCCGCGGCCGCGGTGCTCGGGCGCGACCCGTACGTCGTACACGTAACCGCCCGGCTGCCCCGGTACGTGCAGCGCGGTCCAGACCGTGCCCACGTCCGTGCCTTCGTGGCGCAGCACGCGCAGGCTCTGCCCCGGGGTGTGCGGGCCGTCGGGCAGCAGCAGCCGGTGGTCGGCGTCCGCCAGCTCGGCGGCGCGCTCGGCCGACGCGCCCTGCCGGGTCATGGCCTGTACGTACTCGTCCTGCGCGGCGGCGATCCAGGCGGGGTACTCCGCGTCGTCCAGCGGCCGGTCGACGCTGCCGGGAGGCAGTGCGGGCGGGGTGGTGAGCTCCTTGCGCATCCGGCGGGCGCGCTCGGTGTAGCCGAGCGCCGCGCTCAGCCGCAGCGCGGGCGTGGCGCCGGCGGGCACGAGGAACTCGATGCGCCGGCAGTCCCAGCCGCGCAGTACTTCCTCGGCGGCCAGGGCGGCGACGGTGGCGCGGCCGCGCCGCCGGTCGGGCTCGGCTATCCACAGGTCGGCGAGGTGGCCGGTGGGCACGGCGGCGCGTGGGTCGGTGGCGAGCCGGAGCCGTCCCACGGGGCGGCTGTTGACGCAGACGTCGTACGTACGGGCCCGGCCGCCGCCCTCCTGGCGCTCTTCCGGTCCGGTGGGGCGCAGCGTTGTGGTCACGCTGTTGTTCTACCCGCGTACGGCTCCTCAGTCATCGGCCCGGCCCGTGGTCCTCTGCGACCGGGCCCCGGCGCCGTGTTCAGCGCGGGTCGAAGTCCGCGGCGGACCGTTCGGCGAAGATCCGCATGGCCTTGGCGGTGACCGGGCCGGGATCGGTGCCGAGCTGCCGGGCGTCGTTGCGGGTGACGGCCTGGACGTCGCGCAGCGTGGAGGTCAGGAAGATCTCCTCGGCCCGCTCCAGCGCGTCGAACGGCAGGTCGGTCTCCTTGGCGCCGGTCCATTCGATGGTCAGGGCGCGGGTGATGCCGGCCAGGCAGCCGGACTCCAGCGGCGGGGTGTGCAGTTCGCCGTCGAGTACGACGAAGACGTTGGAGCCGGTGCCCTCGCAGAGCTGTCCCACGGTGTTGGCGAAGAGCGCCTCGGAGGCGCCGTGCTGCCGGGCGCGGGCGAGCGCGACGACGTTCTCGGCGTACGAGGTGGTCTTCAGGCCGGTGAGGGCGCCGCGTTCGTTGCGGGTCCAGGGGACGGTGACCGTTGCCGTGGTGTCGGGCCTGCGGGCGGTCTCGCCGAGTGCGACGACGAGGGTGGGGTCCGCATCGCCGCGGTCGGAGCCGAGCGGTGAGTGGCCGCCGGTGTAGGTGAGGCGCAGCCGGCCGAGCGGCATGGGGTTGGCGGCGAGCACGGCGTCGCAGGCGCGGCGTACCTCGTCCAGGTCGGGGTCGGGCAGGCCGAGGCCCCGCGCCGACGAGGTCAGCCGGTGGAGGTGCCGGGTGAGCGCGAAGGCGCGGCCGTGCTCGGCCTTGACGGTCTCGAAGACACCGTCGCCGACCGTCAGTCCGTGGTCGAAGACGGAGACCCGGGCGCTGTCGGCGTCCCTCAGCTCCCCGTCGAGCCAGATCTTCATCGCGTCGCTCCTCCGGTTGTCTCGTACGTCTCCGACGCTACCGCCAGCAGCCGGGCCGCCTTGAGTTCGGTCTCGTCCCATTCGCGGTCGGGGTCGGAGCCCCAGGTGATGCCGGCGCCGGTACCGAAGCGCAGGACGGGCCCGGCGGCGGCCTGCCGGTCGATCCAGAAGGTGCGGATGCCGACGGCGAGCTCGCCGGTGCCGCGGTCGGCGTCGACCCAGCCGATGCCGCCGCAGTACGGGCCGCGGGGCGCGGTCTCCAGAGTTTCGATGATGTCCAGGGCGCTGCGCTTGGGCGCGCCGGTGACGGAGCCGGGCGGGAAGGTGCCGACCAGCAGTTCGGGCCAGCCGGCGCCGGCGCGGAGTTCGCCGCGGACGGTGGAGACCAGGTGGACGAGGCCGGGGTGGGCCTCGACGGCGCAGAGCGCGGGGACGGTCACCGAGCCGGTGGCGCAGACCCGTCCCAGGTCGTTGCGGACCAGATCGACGATCATCACGTTCTCGGCGTGGTCCTTCTCCAGCAGGTCGTCGGCGGTGCGGCCGGTGCCCTTGATGGGTCCGGACTCGACCGTGCGGCCGTCGCGGCGCAGGTAGAGCTCGGGCGAGGCGGTGGCGACCTCGACGCCGTGCGCGGGGAGGCGGACCGTTCCTGCATACGGGGCGGGGTTGCCGCGGGCCAGCAGCGCGGTCAGCGCGTCCACGTCCGCGCGCTCGGGGTCGGGCAGCGGCGCGGAGAGAATTCGGCAGAGGTTCGCCTGGTAGACCTCGCCGGCGGCGATGTGCTCGCGTATCCGGCGTACGCCCGCGGTGTAGGCGGCGCGGTCCAGGGAGCTGGTCCAGGCGCCCCGCGCGGGGCCGCGCCAGGCGCCGCGGGCGGTCGGTCCTGTGGTGCCGCCCGCGTCCTCCCGTACGTCTCCGAAGCGGGCGCACACGAGGCGGCCCTCGAAGTCGGCCACCACTGCCCACCAGCCGGTGGAGTCCAGGGCGGCGGGGTCGCTGGTGACATCGCGCAGGTCGGAGGCGATCAGGCCGCCGAAGCGGGCCAGAGGAGGGAGATCGGGCACGTCGTTGAGTCTAGGACGGCGCCCCCGCTGCCGCCCTGGTGGAGCGAGCACCGCAGCACGCTGCACAAACGCGTTTTTGTACTGGCCCAGGAATCCGCTAGAGTTCAACACGTCGCCGGGACGCGGAAGCGAAAGCGGAAGCCGACCGAAGACAGCAGCTCTCAGGCGGTAGTCTGGGGGAGGCACCTGCGGACATAGCTCAGTTGGTAGAGCGCAACCTTGCCAAGGTTGAGGTCGCGAGTTCGAGCCTCGTTGTCCGCTCTGAGTGGGGGATCTTCCCGAACCCCTGCGCTCCAGGTGGAGTGGCCGAGAGGCGAGGCAACGGCCTGCAAAGCCGTCTACACGGGTTCAAATCCCGTCTCCACCTCCAAGGACGATTAGCTCAGCGGGAGAGCGCTTCCCTGACACGGAAGAGGTCACTGGTTCAATCCCAGTATCGTCCACTGATCCGCAAGGATCACGGTCCGCGAAGACCATGATCTAATAAGGATCGAACCCGCGCGATTAGCTCAGCGGGAGAGCGCTTCCCTGACACGGAAGAGGTCACTGGTTCAATCCCAGTATCGCGCACGCAGTGCCCATGGTCGGCTCCCCGGAGTGACCGTGGTCCCGAGGACGATTAGCTCAGCGGGAGAGCGCTTCCCTGACACGGAAGAGGTCACTGGTTCAATCCCAGTATCGTCCACACGGCAGACAGAAGGGCCGGAGCATCCGCTCCGGCCCTTCTGCGTTCCTCAGGAGGAGAAGAGCATCCGGCCGAAGCTGCGGTGGCCGTGGTGACCGTGCTGCCCGTGGTGACCATGGTGGCCGTGGTGCGGGGCGCCCCAGGCCGGCGCGGCCGGGTACGC